>CANMPY010000058.1 GCA_947499775.1 Bacteroidota bacterium
AACGAGCCCTTGTTTTTTAGCAATACCAATAATCAAAATTTTAATTTAACCGGGGCCTCTGCACTCTTTAATTCGGACATTATCATCAAAAAACAGTCTGGTACAGTTACCCTTCTTTCAAACCTTACGTTGGATGGATCAAGTGAAGACCTTTATTTGCTTGCCGGTACACTCCAGCTTGGAGGATATACGGTTGATGTATTTTATTCCAATGCTTATAACACCTACATTTATGGCCCGATAGGAACCAGCACTACCTTTACGGTAGCCGGAACAGGAACCCTAAAAGGAAGGCATTTTTCACAAGTGGAGGGAACAACAACCTCCACATTTGCTGTTAGCGGAGCGTCTACGTTTCAAACCTATTCTAACTTTACATTAAGTACGGGTACTTTCACTTCCAATACCGCTACCGTTACTATCGGTGGCGATTTTGCATTAAATGGAGGAACCTTTAATGCCACTTCAGGCACCATGAGCTGTTCGGCTGAATGGAACCGCGCATCAACGGCCACCTTTAATCACAACAACGGAACGGTTGAATGGATAGGAGCTTCCAGCAATGTGAATATTTCGGGCAGTTCGGCTGGGACAGAAACCTTTTATAATCTTATTTTAAATAAAACCGCTAGTAATTCTCAAACGATTGGTGCTAGCGACGTTGTAAAAACAATTGGTACCTTGACACTAACCGATGGGGTGGCTAACTTTAATACGACCGCTGGTTATTTTGATATCGAAGGATCGCTTTCTATTAACAGTAGTTATTGGGATGGTGGAAATTTACCTCTTAAATTTACGGGAACAGCCGACCAAACCCTTTCTATTCCTTCAAATTTTACAGCCGATGTAACTATAAATAAAACATCCGGTAGTATTTCATTATCAGCAAATCTTACCCTCAGCAATACCAATCAAGATTTAATTATTACCTCCGGTACACTTAATTTAGCTGGATATAACCTTACTGTAAATGGATCTGGTGGTACCTTTGTGGTACAAACCGGTGGTATCTTGCAATTATTAGGTACCGAAACCATAACAATTCCTACCCTTAACAGTGGGAGCATCGTTTCCTATAACGGTACAGGCAGCACTTATACCCTAAAAAATTACACGTATTCAAACCTTACAATAGCAGCCGGAACAAGTACAGTTTATAATCTACCGGCAACTTTATCAAGTATGACAACGTTAACCCTTAGCAGTGGAATTTTATATTTAGATGCCTTTAATATTACCGCCACAACTTTGGTTAATAATGCGACCCTCCGTTTAAAAGGAAGCGAAACAATGACATTTACCACAATGGATATCAACTCGGGAACGGTGGAATATATCGGCGCAGGCACGGCCACTACCTATACCATCAAAGATTTCGGTGCAACGGATTATTATCATTTGGTAATCAATGACGCCAATGCCACCAAGGCCACCTTTCAACTGGGAGCAGCCATGGTTATTGAAGGAAATTTAAGCATTTCGGGAGCAACGTTCAACGCCAACACGTATGCCTTTTCGGCAACTGGTAGTGGAACACTAAACAGTGGAACGTATTTATGTTCAACCGGCACCCAAACTTTTGGAACCGGACTTACCGTGTCTAGCGGTATATTCACAGGAAGCTCAGGGCTTATCGATGTTAACGGATCGCTTACCATATCGGGAGGAACCTATACATCCAATTCAAACAGCACCTATATCTATGGAAATTATTATCAATCAGGTGGGACTTATACGGCTAATGGCGGAACCTTAGTATTTGATGGAGTTGCCAATCAAAATGTTACGGCAAGTGCTACTTTATATAATTTTAACATTACCAATGCAAGCGGTATAACCCTTTTAAGCGCTGTAACTATGGGCGGAACCCTATCCCTAAATTCAGGGAATATAGCCTTAGGCAATTATAATTTCACTATGAATTCAGGTGCAGCTATTTCGGGAGGTGGCTCTACTTCCTTTGTATTTACCGGAGGAACCGGCCAATTTAAATGGGCCAGCTGTGTCGCTTCTAGCACAAAATTGTTTCCTGTTGGTCATACCAACACATCATCAGGATATACTCCTTTGTCCATAACCTTTAATACCGGGCACACCACTGACGCTTTTGGTGTGGTGGCTTATAACAGCGTACGAAGTAATGGAAGCAGAAGTGGCGGTACCGAGTATACAAGTTCGGTTGTTAAAACCACTTGGGACATAACCGAAACAGTTAGCGGAGGCTCTAACGTAAACTTGCAATTTCAATGGAATACGTCGGATGAAGGCACAACGTTAAACCGTGCAAGTTGTCAAATGGCTCATTATACCGCCTCAGCCTGGGGTAATGTCGGAAGTGTTTCGAGTGCGAGCGGATCCAATCCGTATACCCTAACCTATACCGGTTATACCGGCACCTTTTCACCCTTTGGAATAAGTGGTTCGGGAGGCCCGTTGCCTGTTGATTTTCTATACCTAAATGTTAAAAAAGAAGGAAACGTTGGTGTTTTGAATTGGGCTACAAGTACCGAAATAAACAATGATTATTTTAACATAGAGAAAAGTTTGGATGGAAAACTTTTTAAGACCATAGGAACTATTTATGGTGCTGGAAACAGCCAGCAAATACTTCGTTATGCATTTTTAGATTCGAATCTTGTAGTTGGATCAAACTATTACAGATTGAAACAAGTGGATTATAACGGTGCATTTGAATATTCAACTGTACAGGTTATCAATAATTCCACAGGTCAAGGTATAGTAAATGCCTTTAAAGTATGGCCAGTTCCTGCTCATGAACTATTAAACGTAGACTTTAGCGCTTCTACTGATGGTGCTAACACCATTTCTGTTCTTAATCAAATGGGTAATCCTGTTAAAAGTTTTGACACCGAAGGTATGCGTGGAATGCATACCATATCTATAGAATTAAACGATTTGCCAACAGGAATTTATTTTCTGAAGGTTGAAAATTTAAATAAATCTTTTACCTGTCAACGGTTTTCCATTATCAAATAAATCAACTTTAGCCTTCAATAAATTTATCAAACAGTTCATCTTAAAGGTGAACTGTTTTTTTCCTTTTTGTTGGCAGCATTCAAGTAAATCCATTTTTTTCGACTTACACCTCAGTCAAATTACATAAGAGTATTATCATGCCAGTAAGAAGGCGTTTAAAAACCACTGAGATAGAGGAGTTTGGCAACCAAAACTGTTTCTATTTAATTCTGAAGAAATTATAAAAATAGCCCTACTATTTAACCTGTTCAATGGCCTTAATGGCATGAAGTTTCTATTCTTTTTTTTAAGGAATTTCGTATTTCTAACCATAAATATGTGGCAAAAGCGCGCTTGGTTTTGGAAAGTGCGAGCTACTACCTAAATTTGCCATACGAAAAATGAATCAGAATAAAGGATTGGTGTATGTAACGCGAAAGCTGCATTTTAATGCAGCTCATAAATTGTATAACCCAAATTGGAGCGAAGAAAAAAATGGTGAAGTATTTGGCAAATGCGCCAATACAAATTGGCATGGTCATAATTTTGATTTATTTGTAACTGTAAAAGGAATTCCCAATCCTGAAACCGGTTTCGTTATCGATTTAAAAAAATTAAAAACACTGGTTGAAGAAAAAATAATTACTAAAATAGACCATCGAAATATAAATATGGATGTAGATTTCATGGAAGGAAAAATGGCCTCTATCGAAAATTTAGCCATGGCCATCTGGGACGAATTAGATCCCCATATTTCTACAGGCCAATTGCATTGCATAAAAATATATGAAACCCCAAGGCAATACGTCGAATACTTTGGTAAATAATTTCCGTATTGCCTAATTAATGGATTTTTTTTTCTGTTAATAAATGGGAAACAAATGTTTAATTTTGCTACATGCAAATTGGAGATAAACTTTTTGATTTTAAACTTCCTGCTACCGACGGAAACACCTACAGCAAATTTACGTATGCCGACCGATACGCCTTGCTCATTATTGTGTCGTGTAATCAATGTCGCTATGCTAATGCTTACTGGAGTAGAATTGTAAAAATGTGGGAAAAATTTGAAGACGATGCCATAGGAATTATGATAATAAATGGAAATGATGCAGAGCATAATCCTGAAGACTCGTTTGATAATATGGAAACGTTATCAAGTACCTATTTTAAAGGTAAATTTCCGTATCTATACGACGAAACCCAGAGCGTAATTAAAGCCTTAGGGGCTAAGCGCACACCGGAAGTATTTCTATTTAATTCGAAACGCGAATTGGTATATAAAGGCGCTATTGATGATAGCTGGGAAAATGAATTTGCTGTAACAAATGTTTATCTTGAAGATGCAATTGAATGCACACTTGATGGCTTGGATGTTGATTATCCTGAAATACCGGCAGTAGGATGCAGCATTAAATGGAAAGCCGATATTCTATAGGCTTTTACCTTACCAAAATTATATAATATTCCAAAAATTTGAAAATAGAAGATGCCCTTAAAAAATTAATCGCTAAAGGCATTTCAACCCTTTATTTAGAGGCGGTAAATGATGAAACGATTAAGCTAGAAAATACAAGTAAAGATTTTGAAGGGGATTTTACGTTCGTCGTTTTCCCAATTTTAAAACTATCAAAGCAAAGTCCTCAAAATACGGCAACAGCCTTAGGAACCTTTATTTGCGAGCAAAGTAATGATTTTGAATCTTTTAACGTTATTAGTGGCTTTTTAAACCTTAAACTTAGCAGGTCATATTGGTCTAATTGGTTACAAGAAAATAATGATAAAGTAGACTTTGGGAGCGCCAAAATTGGTAAGGGCAAAAAAGTAATGGTCGAATATTCATCGCCTAACACTAATAAACCCTTGCATTTGGGACATGTTCGAAATAATTTGCTGGGATATTCAGTAAGTCAAATTTTGAAATTTGCGGGGTATGAGGTTATTAAAGCAAATTTAATAAATGACCGAGGCATTCATATTTGCAAGAGCATGCTAGCATGGCAACTCTATGGCAACAATGAAACTCCTCAGTCGAGCAATTTAAAAGGCGACCATTTAGTAGGCAAATACTATGTGCTTTTCGACCAAAAATACCGTTTAGAGGTAAGTGCATTAATAGCTGATGGCCTTACCGAAAGTGAGGCTAAAAAGGAAGCCCCTCTTATTAAAAAAGCACAAGAAATGTTGTTAAAATGGGAAGCTAACGATAAGGATACTCTTTCTCTATGGCAAACAATGAATCAATGGGTTTATGATGGCTTTGAGATTACATATAAACGCATGGGTGTTGATTTTGATAAAACCTATTACGAAAGCCAAACGTACCTATTAGGAAAAGACAGCATTGAAGAAGGATTGCAAAAAAATGTGTTTGAAAAAGAGGCCGACGGAAGCGTTTGGATAGATTTGACTGCTGAAGGCCTCGATCGAAAAATAGTACTTCGAGCCGATGGCACCTCGGTTTACATCACTCAAGATATTGGTACAGCGCAACTTAAATACGATGAAACCCAAATGGATAAATCGGTATATGTTGTTGGAAACGAGCAGGACTACCACTTCAAAGTTTTGCAATGCATTCTCAAACGCCTAGAAAAGCCATATGCCGATGGGGTTTACCACCTAAGTTATGGTATGGTAGATTTACCAACTGGAAAAATGAAAAGCAGAGAAGGCACGGTTGTAGATGCGGATGAGTTGATGCAAGATATGCACAATACAGCCAAAAAAATAACCGAAGAACTAGGAAAAACAGAAGGCTTTACCGATTTAGAACTCAGCAACCTCTATGAAGTTATTGCAATGGGAGCGCTTAAATACTTTTTACTTAAAGTAGATCCCGTTAAACGAATGATGTTTAATCCGGAAGAATCAATCGATTTTCATGGAAATACTGGTCCATTCATTCAATACACGCACACACGCATACGGGCCATTTTACGTTCTATCTCATTCCAACCAATAGTGGATACAAGCGTTGAATTGCATGCGGCAGATATTGATCTTTTAAAAACACTCTCCTGGTTTCCCGATAAAGTAGTAGTTGCTGCTAATGAGTTTAACCCTTCTATAATTGCAAACTATATGTTTGAACTTGCCAAATCGTTCAACAGATTATACCACGAAGTATCAATACTTGGCGAAACCAATAATACATTAAAACAAAATCGATTAGCTATTTGTGCACTTACAGCCAATACCTTAAAACAAGGCATGCAATTGCTCGGAATTAGCTTACCAGAACGAATGTAAAATTATTTCCAACCGATAGTGTCCTAATTAATCTCTACGAACTAATCTAGGGTAAGCATCGTGGCTGACGTAAACGAAATGTGAAAACCATGTTTTTTTTAAGTCGGCGGCAGCGGCATTGCTGCAGCAAGAAAAAAACAGGGCTGATTTTCGTTCTTGATTTTTTTGTTTCGTTTTTTAATCTAAAGAAACCGAAGGTTCATGAACACCATTGAAATGAACATAAAGTAGTGAATAAAAAAATGAAAAGGATAAAATTAGCTTAATACAATCCTTTAATTTATCAAATTAATGCTGGCCGGTATTAGATCTATGGAATGGTCTGCTAATTAGAATTCGTTCAGAAAGTTATTGTTCTATGCCCCGTCATGTAATTTTAAATAACTGAATGCATACTAAAGCCAAACTATGTAACTCAACTCGTTATTTCATTTTAAGATTACCTTAATGCTGGTAAATGAGCCTATCCTATGGGTGTTAAGAACCTATACATAAGGTGCAATCACTTTGAAATTATTCCAATTTTGGAACAAATACTCTTTAATAGGGAAATTTGCAACCACTCAAACAGGTTCAAATTCTTAATTATCTGCACTTTATACTTTTGGAATCGTTTTTGAACTATCAATTTTAATAAATTGACATTTTTTATTGTTTCACTTATGAAAGAAAAATACCTAACACCAATTTTTTTAATGATCTTACTCCTATTGTTCACGGCGCATTTTGCGTTATCGGCTAACCGATATTGGGTTGGGTCGGGGAATTGGACGAGTAGCAATACTGCAAATTGGGCTGCATCGAGCGGTGGATCAACTGGACAAACTGTTCCATCAACTACTGATAATGTTTTTTTTGATGCAAATTCAAGTAATTGTATTGTTCAAGTAAATGTCGACATTAATGATTTAACGCTTACGGGTGGTTCCATAAGTTTTGGCGGCTCTGGTACGTTCGCCTTTAGAATAAGAGGCAATTATAGCAAAACTTCAGGTACGTCGAATTTTGATGCTGGAGCTGCAATGTCCTTTGATGTGGATGGTAATTTTACACATAGTTACTACACGTTTATAGCTCCAGCTGGTCGAAATATGTTTGTTGGAGGACATTGGACAAGATCGGGTGGTAGTTTTTCACACAATAATGGAACTGTATTATTTGATGGTAATAATGCTACCTTTAATTACAATACTGAAGCATTTTTTAATTTGAACCTTAGCAAAAATACAGGTCAAACGCTTACGTTAACCACCGGACAAACTATATACATTTATGGAACATTAACTTTGACCGATGGCCTGGCTTCGGGAGGTGTAATTGCTCCCTATGGAAATGTTACAATAAGCCCAACCTGGGATGGAGGAAATAGCAAATTGACTTTTGTAGGAAATGCAACCACCCAAACGTTTAACCTTACAGGCGCCGAAGCCTTGTTTCAAGGAAATGTTGAAATACAAAAAGGAACCGGAACCGTTTCCTTGGCCTCCAATTTAAAGCTCTATGCTGCTGGCCAAACTTTAACCCTTAGCGGAGCAAGCTTAACGCTCAACTCCAAAATCCTAACCCTTTACAATGCATCAAACACAGGTACTACCTTTGGCAACGGAGAATTTGTGATTATTGGACCGGGTAACTTTACAACCTATAACTACCAACAATCCGTGGCAGGCACCATGACCCTAAGCGGTGCCCTTGTATTTCATACCTTAAATTATTTCAAAAAAGAATCGATCAGTTATGCCATTTTTAATTCGGCATCGGCTGTGGTTGATATCGATGGCGATTTTACCAATTCCGCAGGAACCTTTACCGCCACCTCAGGCACCATGAATGTGGGTGGCAATTTTACCCATACCGGGGGAACATTTACTCATAATAACGGAACCGTCGTATTGGACGGCAATAATGCTACCATTAATGCCCCCAACGAATCATTTTACCATTTAACGCTTTTAAAAACTAGTGGACAAACCACTACCATCACTTCGGGGCAAACCCTTTACACGTTTGGAATCTTAAATTTGACCGATGGCCTCGCTTCGGGAGGTGTATTGGCTCCCTATGGAAATGTTACAATAAGCCCAACCTGGGATGGAGGAAATAGCAAATTGACTTTTGTAGGAAATGCAACCACCCAAACGTTTACCCTTACAGGTGCCGAAGCCT
>CANMPY010000059.1 GCA_947499775.1 Bacteroidota bacterium
GGATCGGGAACAGGGGCTGGATTTTATAAACCAACCGCTATAGTAAGCGATGATAATGGAGTGCTTTTTATTGTTGATTCCGAAAATCATGCTATCCGTCAGATGGATGCTTTTTCATTTACGAGCCAACAACAAAAAGTTATAACTTGTGCAGGGGCATTACCTTCTGGAAATGAAGGCGTAGCGGGAACAGCTGATGGCTCAGGTACTAATGCCCGATTTGATACACCAAAAGGTATGGTAATGGATGCAAATGGAAATATGTATGTTACTGAGTTTTGGAATTATACTATTCGAAAAATTACATCGGGAAATGTTGTTTCAACCTTAGCTGGCAAAGCCACCATACAAGGCACAAAAGATGGAGTAGGAACAGGCGCTGAATTTGGAGGCCCTTATGGAATAGCACAATTAGATGCCAATTGGCTTGTAGTTAGCGATCACGATAATTATTCAATACGAAAAGTTCATATGACAACGGGAGAAGTTGTTACAATATGTGGAAGCGCCAACGAACAAAACCATGTGGATGGTAATTTTACAACTGCAAGGTTTCGTAACCCAAAAGGCATTGCGGTGGTAGCAGGCAAAATATACGTTTGTGACGTTAGCATTATTAGGGTTATAGATTTAAACGCAAAAACAGTTTCAACATTTGCTGGCAGTATGATGGCTACCGGAAATCAGGATGGAACGGGTAGTGACGCTCGATTTACAAATCTTGTTGGAATGGCTTATGATGGTAAAATTAGCCTCTATGTAACAGATCACGAATATAATGTAATTAAAAAAGTAACAATTAATGACCTTGCTCCTACTGTAGATTTTTCAGCAAGTAAAAGAACCGCAGTGGTTGATGTGGATGCAATTACTCTAAAAAACCAGTCTACTGGCCAACCAGCTACTACCATTAAATGGACTATTTCACCAGCCACATATCAAATTGCAAGTGGTGCCTTAAGTGCTAATCAATTAGATGTTAAATTTAATGCTACTGGCTTTTATCACGTTACTCTTGATATTGTAAATGCATTTGGGGTTGGCAATTCTACAAAAAATAATTACATAAGTGTTTCAACGATTGGAATAAAAGAGGTTCCAAATTCTGTTTCCTTTGGCGTGTTTCCTAACCCATCTACCGGACACTATACCGTTCAAAGTTTACATGGAAATTTCCCAATTCAAGTTTATAGTATCTCTGACCTCACTGGCAAAGTATTGTTATCAAAAACGTGCAGCAACACCCTGGAAGAATCGTTTGATCTAGGCGCATTCCAGAATGGTTTTTATATCCTTAGTGTTAAATCGTCAACGGGTACACGAAACTTAAAACTTCAAAAAATTTAAACCACTTTAAATATTATATCAAAAGAGATGGCCATTAAAGCCATCTCTTTTTTTTTATACAATTAAATTAATTGATTAAACGTTAATTTTTTAATGAAACCAAAGTTTGGGATAATTAGCGTGTTTATTTTTTGCTTCTCAGCATGTATTTTGGCAAACCATTTCGGGGTATTTAAATTAGATAATGTAATTGTAAATCAATCTCCTGTCTTTACAAAACCACAGCTAGACAGTATGATTAATACAGCTAAAAATAAAAATTACAACACCCATTTAGGCATATTCATCAACCTTAAGGTGCACAGTGGTAAGTATCGATTTTTTTTAGTGAATTTGGACAGCAATAAAATTATTCTAAAGGGCTTATGCTGTCATGGAAGTGGAAAAGCGAGTTATAAAGAAAAAGCCTCATTTTCTAATCAGATTGGAAGCAATTATTCATCTCAGGGGTTTTATAAAATCTCTTCAAAATATACTGGTATTTTTGGTGATTCCTATAAGCTTATTGGGCTATCCAATACCAATTCGAATGCCTTTGATCGCTTTGTCGTGTTGCACAGCCATAATTGTGTCCCTCCAATTCCTGTTCCAGTATCTATTTGTCAAAGTTTAGGATGCCCAACACTTGCCCCTGAAGTGTTTCAGAAACTTGAGCCATTTATTGATTCAAGCAATAAACCAATATTATTATGGATTTTATAAAAAAGAAGTTAAAACTTGCTTTTTACTCAAAAACGTGCTGAGCCATTCGTATTGCTTCTTGCAATTTTAATTTATCTAAGCCTAAATTGATATTCTTTTTTTCAAAAAAGGATACCATTTTTTCGGTAGGCATATTTCCTATTAACTTATCATTGGCCATAGGGCACCCACCATAGCCCATCAAAGCGCCATCAAACCGTGTACATCCTGCATTATAAGCTGCTTCAACTTTTTCTTCCCAATTGTCGGGGCGTGTATGAAAATGACAACCAAAATTAATCTCGGGTAAGTGTGTAGTAATTCTATCGATCAGCTTCGTAATGCCATAAGCATTCGAAATACCCACTGTATCGGATAACGAAAAATAATTAACCCCTAATACCTTCAATTTAGATAGCCATTCAATTACAATATCCTCATCCCATGGATCATTATAAAGATTTCCGAATCCCATAGAAATATAACACGTGAATTTTTTAGAATGGGTATTGCACAACTCTAATATATGCTTAACCGTATCAACCGACTCGATAATTGAAGTATTCGTATTTCGTTTTTGAAAAGTCTCTGAAATGGAAAATGGAAATCCAATAAATGAAATTTCATCAAATTGCACCGCCTTTACTGCTCCACGGGCATTAGCCACTACAACCGAAAGTTTGGTTTGTGTCATTTTTAACCGTTTTATGACCTCTGAAGTATCGGCCATCTGTGGGATTAAATGCTCATTTACAAAACTTCCGCAATCCAAAGCATCAAACCCAACTTGTAGTAATGCATTGAGGTAATTGACTTTAGTATCAGTATCAATGAAGTTGGCCCTGCCTTGCATTGCATCTCTTGGGCACTCAATTAATTTAACCTTCATAAATACACTTGTATATTGGGGTCAAAATTACCATTTTTGCCTTTTATTAAACTATAAATAAATACAGCAATTAAGAATACCATGTTGAAGGAAGAAAACAACCAAGGAATTTCGAGTACAAGCGAGGATGCGGTTGTAAATCAAATTAAAATGGACGGAACAGAAACCACCATTGAACCTAATGAAACAATTGAAATACTTTCAGTTGATGAAACACAAATAGAGGAACTTGAACAATCAGAACAGTTGAATGAAACTACTTCTGAAGTAGATTCTAATGATATCTCTGACAATAGTCAGGCGATTGATGGGGTAAGCACCTATGTTGAGGCAAGCGTATCTGACCCAATTCTAGAACATTCTCATTCTGATGACGAGTTTGAAGATGAGGAATCAAAGATTATTGATGAAAGTGAGACTATTCATATAGATTATTCAGGCTTTACAAAGCAACAGCTATTAGGTTTGGCTATTGATGCCCCTAAAAATTTAGTTTCACGGGAAGCTATAAAAAAAATACAAAATATTAGACCATTTTTTGACAGTCTATTAAAAGCGGAATACCAAGACCAACTGCATACGTTTTTGGAAGAGGGGCATGAAGCCGAACTTTTTGTATTTGTAGATAATGGGTCTAAACAAAAATTTTATGAAGCATTTAAATTAGCTCAAGAAGACAGAGCTGAAGAAAGAAAGCGGATTGAAAATGAAAAGCTTAAAAACCTTGAGAAAAAACAAGCTATCATTAATCGAATTAAAGATTTAACAGAATCGGATGAAACCGTTGACAGCCTCAATGAAATAAAAATATTACAAAACGAGTGGAAGACAATACGCGTAATTCCAAAACCTAACGTTCAAGAGCTGTATGACCGGTACCATTTTTATTTGGACAAATTTTATGATAATTTAGCTATAAACCGAGAGTTAAAAGAACTGGATCGTCAAAAAAACCTTGGTATAAAAATAGATTTATGCAATAAAGTTGATGCCATTAAAAATGAAACCTCCTTAAAAAAGGCTTTCATTATGTTGGCTAAATATCAGGAAGAGTTCAAAAACACCGGGCCTGTACCAAAAGAGTTCAGCGAAGAAATTTGGACAAGATTTAAGGCTATTATTGATGATATCTACAAACAACGAAAAGACCAATTTGACGAAATTCAATCAAAGCGGGAAGAAAACCTAAAACTAAAGGAAGTGTTGGTTGAAAAAGCGCGATTAATATCAAACTATATTCCTCAAAAGGGCTCAGAATGGAAAACAAATTTTGATGAACTCAATAAGTTAATGAGTGAATGGAAGGTGATTGGGCAAGTTCCAAAGACTCAAAATGAAGCTATCTGGCATAACTTTAGAGATCAATTTGCCATTTTCTCAAAAAACCGTAACGAGCAATACAAAAAAATAAATTCAGAACGCAAAACAAATATTTCTCTTCGCGAAGATATTTGCAAACGTGCTGATGAATTAAAGGATCATGAAGACCTTAATTTTGCAACAAAGGAATTTATAAAGCTTCAAGAAGAATGGAAAACAAGTGGTTTTATTCCCGAATCGGTTGCTAAAACACTTTGGAAAAGATTTAGAAAATCATGCGATGATTTTTTTAGTCGCAAGCAAACCTTGTTTGAAGGCCGAAAGCTTGAAGAAGGTGAAAATCTTATTAAAAAACAAGACATTCTAACGCAAATGGAAGTACTTCTGGTTGAAGAGAATGCCGAGAATGCACTTAATGCACTCAAAGATATTCAATTGCGCTGGAATGAAATTGGATATGTTCCCCTAAAGAATAAAAAAACTATAAGCGATACGTATCACGAACAACTCGACAAGCTTTATAAGAAATTTAGAAAAAACAAGGATGGCTACAAAAAGGCACATTTAAATGAACATTACACCCAAATAGCCAATCAACCTGGCGGCGATAAAAAGCTAGGCGATGATGAACGAAGGCTTAAAGAAAAAATCAAAGGGTTGAAAACTGAAATAGAAACTTGGGAAAATAATATTGAATTTTTTGCAAAAAGCAAAAACGCAGAAAAGTTCAGGAAGGATATTGAAGATAAAATTGCTAAAGTAAATGGTCAAATTGAAAGCATGACTAAGGAATTGGTAGTTTTAAGATCAGCAAAAGTAGAACAGGTATAATACAATTTCTTGTATTATACCTATTTTACGGTTCGAAACCTTTTTGAATGCAAATAAGCAATGTTTCTAAAAATCAAAATTAAATACACTTATTTTGACTTTTATCCTCCATTACATTCGCTATCTTATTAAAAGCAAATCCATGCATGGTGTTCATTCACCTTTGGTATACAACCTAATTAAAGATGTTATATATAATAAAAATCTTAAGTCACCCTGGTTTACATCTATTGAAAAGATGCGCAATGCATTTAATAACGATTACACTTTAATTGATAGTATCGATTATGGTGCGGCCAGTAAATATAAGTCAACTCATAAAACTATCCGTAAAATTTGTTCTACTACCTCTAAATCTAAAAAATATTCTCAATTATTGTTTCGCTTAATTAAATGGCATAATCCAAAATATGCATTAGAATTAGGAACTTCCTTAGGAATTAGTGCGATGTATCAAGCTACTGGTTTATCAGAAAATGCAAAACTTATTACTATCGAAGGTCATGAAGCTGTGGCTTTAAAAGCAAAACACGTTATAAAGGAACTCAATTTTAATTCTATTGAAGTTATAGTTGGAAATTTTGATAAGGAACTGCCTAAAGTTTTAAATAACGTTCCACAATTAGACTGGGTATTTTTTGATGGCAATCACAAAAAAGAACCCACATTACGCTATTTCACTCAATGTTTAGAAAAAGCCTCAAATAATGCACTCTTTATTTTTGACGATATTAATTGGTCGGATGAGATGCGTGAAGCTTGGATCGAAATTAAAAATCACCCTAAAGCATATCTTACAATCGATTTGTTTTTTGTAGGTTTAGTGTTAGTGAATAAACGAGAACAGAAAGAACATTTCACCATTCTTTTTTAATCCATCATTTTATGCCCCTTTCATCTAAAGCGGCTCTGTATTTTCGCGCATTTTTAATATGCTCGGCATAACTCTTTGTAAAATAATGTGTATTCGAAAAATCTTCTTTAGCACAAAAATAGAGAAAGTCATGTTGCTTAAAATTAAGGACAGCCTCTACTCCTTTTTTTGAGGCAATTCCAATAGGCCCAGGAGGCAACCCTTTGTTCTTATAGGTATTATAAGGAGATGAAGTGTTTAAAATGCCAGTAACACGCTGCATGGTTGTATTGCCTATAGCATATTTTAAAGTAGGATCGGCTTGAAGCGGCATATCTATCATCAACCTATTGATATAAACACCAGCCATAATTGGCAATTCCTCAGGTTTAACGGCCTCCTTCTCTATTATTGAAGCTAAAATATAAGCCTCTTTTGCTGATTTTAAACCGGTTTTGGTTAACTTGTTAAATTGTTCGGCACTCCAATATATTTGCTGTTGATTGACAAATTTTCGTATCATTTTTTTAGGCGAAATAGCCCAAGGAAAATAATAGGTTTCAGCCCAAAACAAAGACAAAACATTTATGCTATCTAAACCCAAAGCGTCTAATTGGGTTTTATTCAAAATTGCTTTCTCAAAATCAACAGAATCGGCTTCAAATTTTCGACCTAATGCTCCATATAATTCATGAGGTAGCATCGCATTTCCGAATCTAAATTCAATTAATTTTTGATGATTGTATTTAAACATATTGATTAATTCCCTGTTGCTCATGCCATCCGTAATACAATACTTGCCCGCTTTAATGGAGCTAAATCTCATAAGATATTTAGCAACCTTAAACGAAAACTGATTACGCAAACTTTCATTGTCTTCGAGCTGCTTAAACAAGATGTCGATATTGCCATTAGTTTTAATGTAAATATCTGACTTACAAGTATTACTTGAATTAAAAATCCATTGTATGGCGCCAAAAACTAAGATAAAAAACAGACCTAATCCAACTAAACTTTTATATTTCACGTTTTAAAAAATTAATGTGTAAAATTAGCCATAACCAAAACACAAAAAAAGCGAGCGAAGTAATGTAGTTTTGCACAAAAATGAAGATAGCCCTTATTGGATACGGAAAAATGGGTCAAGCTATTGAAAATGTGGCTCTAAAAGCTGGACATACTATCGTTAGTCGGGTTCATGCTAATGACGATATTCAATTGGGATTGAAAGGTGCAGATGTAGCTATAGAATTCACAAACCCCGATTCGGCAAAATCAAATATATTACAGTGTTTTGAAGCTAAAGTACCAGTTGTGGTTGGCACTACTGGATGGTACGCCCACTTTGATGAGCTTAAACACATTGCCGAAACCAATGCTCATTCTTTATTTTATGCTTCGAACTTCAGTTTAGGCGTAAATATCTTTTTTGAATTAAACAAACAGCTCGCCACATTGCTTAATCCACATGCTATGTATAATCCAACTATGGAAGAAATACATCATACACAAAAGAAAGATGCACCAAGCGGAACTGCAATTACATTGGCCGAAGGGTTAATTTCGAACCTTGATAGAAAAAAAACGTGGGTTAATCGTGAGCTATCCAATAATTCTCTTAATAATGAGTTTGAATTAGAAATTATTTCGAAGCGAATAAGCGAAGTTCCGGGCACCCATAGCATAACCTATAAAAGCGATATTGATGAAATTACAATTACCCATCAAGCCTACAACAGAATGGGATTTGCAATTGGTGCTATAAAAGCTGCCGAATGGATTAGGGGCAAAATAGGCGTTTATACTATGGCTGATTTGTTAGGTTTTGAAAATAAACATTCGTAATACTAAAAAAAATATAACACCCTAAATATTTAGATTAACATTCAACAAGGAAATTAAAAGACAATACATCTATGAAATTTATTAGAAATTTAATTACAAAAATTAAAGGTTTTCCAAAGAACACTAAAATTTACTTTGCTATTTGGTCCATTATTAACGTTTTAATTTTGCTCCTTTACACTATTGGGGCATCTGCAAACATTCTCATTGCCTTACTCTTTTTTGTTATGTGGCAAGGTGCCGTAACCTTTTATTATTACTATAGGTATTATATTAAAAAGGGTCGGAAATATGGCGAGTGGGCTGATGCCATTATGTTTGCTATATTAGCTGCTACCTTTATTCGGTCTTTATTTATTGAGGCCTATCAAATTCCAACTCCTTCGATGGAAAAAACATTGCTAGTTGGCGATTTTTTGTTTGTAAGTAAAGTTAACTATGGAGCTAGGTTGCCAATGACACCGCTTTCGGTTCCCTTTGCCCACCAAACTTTACCTATTTTGGAAATGAAAGCCTACTCAGGTTCTTTACAATTACCTTACTACAGGTTACCCGGATTTCAGAAGATAAAAAACGGAGACGTTGTTGTATTTAACTTCCCTTGTGAATATGACAACCCAGTA
>CANMPY010000060.1 GCA_947499775.1 Bacteroidota bacterium
GGATTTGAAAATTGGAATATTACCATCGACAGTGTTCCTTTTAACTACAATACCTCAAATGCTGAAATTATTGCAGCAGGCGGTTCGCCCAACGTCATACGGACTGCCGATGCCAAAAGCGGAAGATCTGCCTTAAAAATAAAGAACAGTATACATAATTCGCAGGATTATTTCGGAGGTCTTTTTTTAGGATCACCTGGTTCAGGTGGATTAACAGGAGGATATCCATTTTCTCAAAAACCCGATAGCTTTGGTTTTTATTATAAATCGAAATTAGATGCCGATACAGGGTTTATTTATTTGTTTTTCAAAAAGGATGGTGATGTAATTGGTGTTGCAGGCGTTGATTTAATGGGAAATCATTCGGTTTATACCAGACTATGTACAGAGATTGTTTTTTTTGATAGTCAAACCCCTGATACAGTAGCAATGGTAGTTTTTTCAGGCGATATGAATGCTATTAATTCGGCTGGAAGTTATGTGCAATTGGATAGTCTTTTTTTGATAGGTGCTACGCAAAAATTACCAAATCCAAGTTTTGAATTATGGAATACCTTTCAAAACGAGGTGGTGTCTGATTGGGTAAGTTCTAATATGTTTCTTGTAAAGGGAAGTTTGCCCAGTGTAGTGAAATCTACAGAGAAGCATGGAGGTAATTTTTCAATAAAAATTACAACGGCGCTAGGCGATGGTGGCTTTCCAACCGGTTTTATTACCAATGGCAATATGAATGATTTTCCTTATGGAGGAACGCGTATTTATGGCAACCCTCAAAAATTGGGCTTTTGGTATAAATCTGCGCCATTGGTTAAAGATACAGCCATTGTATTAATATCAACAACGCGGCATGATATAGCAGGCGATACCATGCAAGAAATTTTTTATAAAGTGATTAAATTGAATGCTGCAGCTAATTGGACGTATAAGGAAATTAGTTTTACATACAACAATAGCTCAAAACGAGTTGATTCAATATTTATGGCATTTGCATCAAGCAATCTAGATGAGAATCCGGGTGCTGCTAAAGTTGGTTCAAACTTGTTAGTTGACGATATTTCAATAGCCTATTATCCAAATGCTATTTCAAAACTTAGTTTATATGGTATTAAGGCATGGCCTGTTCCAGCAAGTTCATTATTGCAATTAAGTTTAGATCAATATCAAAGCGAAAGCGCAAAAGTGCAAATATTTGGAAATGGGGGGATTTTAATAAAAGTAGTAACCGTAAACGTTAACGACGGCAAAGCCGCAGTTGATATTTCAAATTTACCAAACGGCCATTACCTTACCGTAATATCTTCTCAGGAAAAGGATTGGCGAATTCCGTTTATCGTTTTACATTAAACAAATAGAGTCCTTCTACTGAGAAATTGTAGGATTGTTAAGTAATCAAGATACGACCGAGGAGGGAACGTCCTAGGGTTATTTCGTCAGCAAATTCAAGCTCTCCACCAATAGCTATGCCGCGTGAAATTTGAGTTATTTTAATACTCAAATCCTTAAGTTTTTTAGAAATATAAAAAGAGGTCGTATCCCCTTCCATTGTCGCACTTAATGCGAGAATAACTTCATCGGTTTGGTTTTTATCTACCCGTCTTAATAAGCTGCTAATATTAATATCTTCAGGACCAATGCCATCCAAGGGCGATATTAAGCCATTAAGTACATGATAGGTTCCAGAATATTGGCCTGTACTTTCAATCGAAATACAATCCTGAAAATCTTTTACAACGCATATAACATTTTTGTTTCGGTTAATGCTTTTGCAAATGTCACAGGTTTCTGTTTCGGCTACATTATGGCATATTGAACAAAATTGAAGATTGGTTTTTAAATTTAGAATGGCTTTTGCCAAAGCACCCACTGAGCTCTCATTTTGCTTCATCAAATGAATAACCATACGCAAAGCAGTTTTTTTGCCAATGCCAGGAAATTGGGATAGCTCATTTACAGCCTGTTCGAGTACTTTTGATGGAAGGTTCATTTATAAACGACGGTATTTTTTTACTTCGTATAAACTAAATTAGGAGTGCAAAAATAAGTTGAATAAAAAAGAAAGCAGTCACTTTCAAAAAAACTCTAAAAAAAGCGCCTAGTTTTTCTAAAGGCATCGTACTTTTGCGCTCCGATAATAAAAACGGGGTGTAGCTCAGCCCGGTAGAGTACACGTCTGGGGGGCGTGTGGTCGCAAGTTCGAATCTTGTCACCCCGACTAATGAGATAAAGGGTTGCAGACTTTATAAATCTGCAACCCTTTTTTATTTGCCTAATTTTTAAACAGTTTATGAATTGCTTTAAAAAAACAACAAGGGAAGGTGTGGTCGCAAGTTCAAATCTAAGCACCCCGACTAAATAGACATCGTTAGGGTACTTTTTTTTAGTTAATTTTGACCCTCTGATTCATGAAGAAAAATCTATTTATTGCCTTTGAGGGAATTGATGGTTGCGGAAAAAGCACACAAGCTAAACTTTTAACCGAAAGGCTTTTAAAAGAAGGACATAAAGTATATAGCACATTTGAGCCAACGGATAGCGAAATTGGACAATTAATTCGAAATGTATTTGCTCGTAAAATTGATTCAAACCACCACACTATTGCTGCACTTTTTTTGGCCGATCGTTTTCATCATTTATTAAACAAAACGAATGGCATACTGTCTAAAATGGAGGAGGGTTACACGGTCATTACCGATCGCTATTATTTTTCGTCCTATGCTTATCACAGCGTTCATATGCCAATGGAATGGGTTATTGAAGCCAATGCGCCTTGCGCCGAAATGCTTAGACCGGATTTAACCATTTACATTGATATTTCACCAAAAGTAAGCATGGATCGAATTCAAAAAAACAGGGAAAGCACTGAGCTTTATGAGACACTTGATAACCTTACACTGGTTAAAGCTAATTACTACAAAGCGTTTGATAAATTAAAAGAACAAGAAGCCATTTTTATAACAGACGGAAACCGCTTACCTGAACATATAGCGCAGGATATTCAACAAAAAATAAGAGGACTTTAAATACAGGGCGCCTTTTTATTTAATTGAAAATGCAAAAAAGAGGGATAAATCTCATCATGCCCTGTATCTTGCTTATATCATAAATCTAACTTTATTTGGTATTTCAATTTAATTATCTTTGTTTTATAAAAAAATTGGAATTATGATTAAAAATTACCTTTTTGGCTTAGTATTACTATTTTTATCGCCCCTTGGATTTAGTCAACACACCGAGGTGAAGGGTAAGATTACAGATGACCTTCCACAGTATAACACTCAAAAGTTTTATAAAAAATCAGCGGCAAAGCCTAAAACATGCGGCAATGATACGGTAGAGTATGCCCGACGTAAGGCCTCTGCCTATAATTCAATAAGCATGCGTAAGAATTATTCTTTGGGCCAAATTTATGGAGCTCCTCAAGATATTACCGTTCATGGGTTTACCTTTTATGCATGGGCCGTTGCAAGCCCTCCAACCGATAAAACCATCCGCGTTATTTGCAATATCTATAGGGCAGGGGCAGATTCTCTGCCAAGTGGTAGCCCATTGCGAAGCGACACGGTAACAATTGATTCGACTTTTGGCGGTGGATTATTATCAAAACTTGAAAAACGCTGTACCTTTAAATCACCCGTTACGGTTAATTATCCCTATGTACTTACGGTTGAATCGGACAGTACAAACTTAAGTACGGGATTAGTAGCCAATTCATGGGCTAACGCCGACGGCGATTCGGCCAATCTATTATGTGGTTCGGTAAGTGGGCGTTGGTATCGAGGCTTAAGTTTAAATATTGGTGGAACACGACTGAATGCCGATATGCAGTTTTACCCGCATGTAAGTTATAAGTTTGGAACTGATTTTACAGTACCTGAATGTTTTAATTTCAAGGACTCGGCCCGTTTTAAAAATGAAAGCTATGCCAATGTAGCAGGCAGTAAATTTTATAGTTTATACTCCTTTTATAATATTGAGCAATATACCCATCAATGGAATTACGGCGAAATGCCCTGGAATTATAACGGCATCAATGGCTTATATAAATACAATGGCAAGGGAAATTTTAATATTAGGTTGGTAACCTATATGTATCAATGGCGCGGCAATAGTCCATGTTTGGATACAGCATCAAAAATCCTTTATTTTAAACCTAAAAATCCAGTGGCCGTTTCAAGTACAAATATATGTAGAGGCGACGAAGCCAATATTGAAGTAGCCTCAGACACAGGCACTATCATTAAGTGGTATAAAAACCCATCTGGCAGTTCAGTTTTTACAGGCAATACAAATAAATTAGGCAAGATTCAAAGTAATGATACTTTTTATGTTAAGGCTATAAATTATGCTTGCGAAAGCGGATTTACACAACTAATTATTAATGTAAATGATTACCCTAGCCACCCGCAAACGCGCGACGATAGCATTTGTTTTGGTGCCAAAGCCAATCTTGAAGCCAAAGCCAATATTGGAATTACCGAATGGTATATGGATAGTACATTTTTGCCTTTTTATAATGGCAACGTGTTTCAAACAGGGAGTATATCAAAGGATGCTTCCTATTTTGTAAGGGTCAATAATAATGGATGCTATAGCCCATTTTTTAAAACCGTAACGGCTTATGTTGATGCTAGTTTTGCACCTGACGAGCCTATTGTTTCAAACGATACGAACCTGTGTTTTCGGCCTTTAGGAAAAGCGCTATTAAAGGCATTTAGTACATCAAATGATTCGTTGCGTTGGTATGATGTGCCAAGCGGTGGAAGCAGTATTGCATCGGGCAAATCCTATACGTTTACACCTAGTACTGTCGGAACAGCCTTTATCTATGTTGAGGCTCAAAAATCGACCTGCGCCAGTTCAAGGCTTGGAATAAAAATTACCACTACAGATTATCCTTCTTTTAGTCAGGTGTTTACCGATGAGCGATGCAAGGGCGATACCGCACAAGTTGGCGCTCTATTAAGTGCTTTTGGAACGGTAAATTGGTACACTAAACTAACAGGAGGAGCCATAATAGATAAGGGTTTAGTGATTCGCTATTATACAAATAAGTCTATTAATTTATATGCCGAAGCTGAGGATAATGGGTGCATCAATCCAACACGTTCTTTGGTTAGTATAAAAATTAATGCTTACGATTCCATTACCAAAATTGATGTTCCACTTGTGTGTGGCAATGCGAAAGTAACATTGAAAGTAACTGCTGGTACAAATGTGGTAAAATGGTATGCTGACGAAGCAGCTACAACCCTTTTAGCTTCTACTGCAGCTTACACAACACCTAATTTATTGGTATCTACCAACTATTATTTTAAAGTATCTAAAAATGGATGTACAAGTCCTGTATATACCGTATTGGCCGAGGTGCTTCCGCTACCTGTATCAGGCTATAATTATAGCTTTATCAGTGGACATAGAATGAGCTTTGTTCCTTATGTAACCACAGGCGTTACTTACAAGTGGCATATGGGCGATGGAAATACCTATACGAGTAAATTTGTAACGCATAAGTATGCCTCATACGGAACCTATTCGATAAAACTCATTGTAAAATTTATTACAAGTGGATGTGCCGACAGTGCAAGTCAAGATATTTTATATGATTTTTCGGGAGTGAAACCAGTGGCAAATCAACCACAGTTAACCTTGTTTCCCAATCCAACTTCAAATGCCTTTATAGTAAAACTTAGTCCTGAATTAAGTAAAGGAAACTTGTCGATACTAAGCATTGAAGGTAAAGTAATACTGCAGCGTAATTTGAATGGGTTAACCGAAATAGAGATAAAAGAGGGTATGGCCTCCGGCACATATATTGTAAAGGTGCAAACAGGTCAACTCGTACGCTACGAAAAGTTAATTGTTAGATAACATTTAGCGAATTAAATTAAACTCGCCTTTTAACATATGCCTTTGGTTATCGCAACCAATGTAATTTACTGTGTACATATAAACACCATTCTGACATAATGTGCCCAAGTTATGCCCGTCCCAGTTTTGACTTGGCGTGTTGGTCTCGAATAGTTTTTCACCCCAACGGTTAAAAATCATTAAATTATAATAGGCATGAATATCTTGAAACTTGCTTTCTGGGTAATTTTCATTCAACTTATCTCCATTAGGGGTAAAGGCATTTGGCATAAAAACTTCATTGGGTAAGGCATTCGGATTTTTAGTTATTTTATGAAATACGGTATCGTTACAACCATTTGTATCGGTTACAATTACTGAAAAAATGCCACCTTCTTGCGTGGTTATGCGTTGCGTGTTTTCGCCAGTATTCCAAACGTATGTTGAGTTTGAAGATACAACGAGGTCAAGAATGGATGATGTACAAGCTAATGTATCGCCCAAAATATTACTCCTATTTAAAGGATAATTAATAAGCATTAAACTATCCGATTGATAGCATCCCTCTGTGCTCATAATGGTAACCTTAACCAAGCCACCTTGGCTTAGCGTGTTGATGCGATTGTATGCGCCATTGTTCCATAAATAGGATGAATAATTTTTTGTTGGTTGTATGTTGAAATTAAAGGGTCCGCAGAAAGAAGTATCTCTGCCGATGTCTAAACCAGGATCAATGTTTGATAATATGGCGCTATCGCTGCTGTAACAAAACCCATTGTTGATGCTTACCTTGTATTGTCCAGGGGCAAGTGGATTTATGATGCGGTTGGTTTCATTTGTATTCCATAAATAAGTATAATTCAATATTTTAGCATCAAATTTACCGGCAAACCCTATACAAACCATTGTGTCGCGTAAGTAATTTTTGGGAGGCATAAAGTAAAATGCCTCAATCGTGTCGGTTCGCTTGCAATCATTTTGGTTTATAATGGTTACCCAATATTTTCCTGCCGATGTAATATCGATTGTAGGAAAGGTTGTAGCATTATTCCATAAATAACTTTTGTAAAGATTGGGAACGGAATATGTAAAAGGTACAAAAATAGGGTTGCATTGTGCGGTGTCTTTTCCTGCATCAAATACGGATTCATCGATAATAAGGGCAAGGGTATCTTTAACAATACAAGGGCCATCCGTTACGATTACCGAATAGTTTCCTGTTTGTTTAAC
This sequence comes from Bacteroidota bacterium, assembly GCA_947499775.1. Taxonomy (GTDB): domain Bacteria; phylum Bacteroidota; class Bacteroidia; order NS11-12g; family UBA9320; genus JABWCE01. The sequence continues at coordinate 7,078 of CANMPY010000060.1, forward strand.
AGTAATACTTTGCGTGGATGCTCCGGTATTCCATAGGAATTGTTTGCCGGTATTGCCTGCGTCAATATTTAAGGTAGTGGCTTGGCAATAAGTGGTATCAGAGCCAAGGTTAACTTTAAACGCTTCCTTAACCGTTACGATATATATAAATGTATCAATACATACGGTGTTGATGGCTAAAAGCGTAATTTTATAAGTACCTGCACTCGGGTAAAGATAAGTGGGCGATGCTTTATTTGAAGTATCATTGGTAAGTCCTGTAACTCCAAAATCCCAATGATAGCGGACAGCACCGCTGCTTGCATTAACAAAATTTACCGGAGCATTGGTGCACAGCAATTTCGAAGACACATTAGTAGCTGAATTAACAGGAATAAAATTTGAAATCACTTCAAACACACAATTAGATACATTAAATTGGTAGTCGCGTTTAGTTTCGCCAATAAATACTCCATTACGGTATTCTTTTACTTTAATACCTATCACAAATTGTCCGGTTTTGGTTGGGGTTATGGTTAAGCGTCCTGTGAGTTCATCGACCTCTAATATTGGATTACCTCCCATTTCATCATTTACATTATAGGGGGTTTTCCATTGAACGAGCCTATTGCCAGTTAAAGGAAACACAGGTGTACCTGATCCGGCATTGTTATAATCGGGTCTGCTTCTGTTAGTTGACGCACCAAAATAAGGAGTAGTAATTTCATAAACCAATGAATCGCCGTCCTCGTCGGTTGCAGAATGATCAAAGGTGAAAGGTGCGTTTAAACAAAGAAAAATCGGGGGCCTTGATTTAAAAATCGGGCTGCTGTTTTTCCCGTTAATGGACTCCGGTTTTATCTCAGTCCAATACGTTGCACCCGTATTTCCAGGGTTATTTATATTTTCGATTATTGCATTTCTGCAACAGCGCTCAAAGGTTACAATATAGCCATTGCTTTGTGCTGGAAGAACCACATTTGTTTCATAAATGTACATATCTACACATACATCAGGCGAGTTTTTTATACATTTATACGAATTTACGGATAGCTTTACAGGGCTTTGTCGGGTAACCGTTTTGCATAAACTTTTTATAAGGCTTCCGGTTTTTGCATCAAATACATTAATAAAAGCCGTAGCATCGGTAGCAATTGATGATGGATTGCCATCCTTACAATCTAAAAATAAAGACAATTTTACGGCATACGTTATGCTGCCATTTCCTGCTTTTGAAATGTATTTATAGGTTATTTCGCCTCCAAAAATATGTGAAGCGTTTACCCATTGGGTTAAAAAGATAAAAAGCAGAGTTAGCTTAGTTT
>CANMPY010000061.1 GCA_947499775.1 Bacteroidota bacterium
ATCGAGCGTTACCAAATTGGTGTCGACAGTTACAATATTTGCGATTATTTTTTTTGCATCAACAACTTGCTTTTTATTATTTTCAAAAACTTTTCGTAAGGGAACAAAATCAAGTGTAAAGGATTTGCCAAAATTTATCTTTCCTTCAGGGAAAACCACAACCACCATGGCAAGTAAAAGATTTAGAAAAATCAATGCTCCAAATATTTTTAAAGGAGTAACCATTGATGACAATTTAACTTTTTCCATTAAACTATTTCTTCTTTTTATATTTACTTAATTGAGATTTTGGAACATAAATTTTTAACTTCTGTCCCGGTTTAATCGTATTTGATTTAAGCCTGTTCCATTTTTTTATTTCGGTAATGGTGCAATTGTATTTTGCAGCTATTTTACCTAATCCGTCTCCTCTTTTTACCGTGTAATTTATAAGAGCCTGCCCTTTTAGGGTTTCTGTTTCAGGTTTTGGTTTTGGCTTGGGTTCTAGCTGTGTTGCAGAATCTTCGGGGTTTGATAGGGCCGAATCATTCGCATTGGTAGCGGTATCTTTTGGTTGTATCGTTTTTGGTAAATTATCGGGAATGGTAACCAAACCAGGCTCTTTATCCTGAAACACATAAAGAGAATCTTCACGTAGTTTAAAATCTTTTGCTTTTGAAGCAGGAATGGTTAAGTAATATTTTTTTGGAGTATAGGGAATGATAAATTTTTTAAATATGGGGTTGTAATTTTTAAGGAATTCCTTATCAATGTCCATGATTTTTGAAATTTGATCAAAAGTGGTCCAGTTTTTAATAGACACGGTATCAGTATGGATTGACTTGAAGGCTTGAACTGAAAATTTATGATCTCTGTAATGTGTAAATAAATAAAAACTTGCTATAAATCGAGGAATGGTTTTTTGATATTCTTCGGGTAGATAGCTGTGGATTTTCCAATAGTCTAAATTTCCACCACTTTGCCTAATCGCTTTATTAATATGAAGCGGCGACGAATAGAATGCGGCGATTGTTAAATTCCAATCTTCGTAAATTTTATAGAGGTCCTCAAAATATTTCGAAGCAGCTTCGGTTGATTTAATAGGATCGCGGCGTTCATCAATATACGAATTGATTTTTAAACCGTATGTTTTTGCAACATGATATTTTAATTGCCAAATACCCGATCCGCCCTCAGTAGAAACTTTTCGTGCATCGAGATTGCTAAGCGATACGGCTACAAAACGCAGTTCGATAGGAAGTCGATTTTTTTTCAAAAGTTTTTCAATATCGGGCAAAAGATATAATCCTTTGGCAAGTAATTGATTGGTTTGGCCATTATCATTGGCCACAAATTCGTTAATATAGCGCTGAACGTATTGGTTGTATTCAACAGGAATGGTACTTTTAATTTTTATAATTCGCTTTGCAATTGAATCATAATCGTCAAATACCAAGTTAGTTTTGCTAGCAAAAAGTGTTGTATTGCTTAAGAGGAGAAGTATTAGGATTAATCTGAATTTCAAGGATATTTGTTTTTATGTAGCGACTTAGTTGTTTTTTTTATGAGCTAAAAGTTTCGATTATTTTATTAAATCCTTAAGATAATGGGCAAAATCTAACATTTCTTTTTCTTTAAATAAATCGGTCATTACCTGAACGCCTATTGGCATTCCATTATTGTCCGTTCCAGCTGGAATACTTATCGCTGGGTTTCCAGCTAATGGGGCTTGAACAGTGAAGATATCGGCCAAATACATCGCAATAGGATCACTTATTTTGCCGCCTAAATCAAAGGCAGTAGTTGGGGTTGTAGGATTAATTACAAAATCATAAGTGGCAAAAAGCGCCTTTGTTTTATTTGCAATTTCACGTCTTACTTTTTGAGCTTTTGAATAATAGGCATCGTAGTAATCAGAACTAAGTACAAAAGTTCCTGCCATAATTCTCCGCTTTACCTCATCGCCAAAGCCCTCGCTTCTCGATTTTTTAATAGTTGATTCTAAATCAGTGCTATTTTTACTTCGGTATCCGTAAAGTATGCCTGAGTAACGGCTAAGGTTTGACGAAGCCTCAGCAGTAGTAATAACATAATAACAAGGAACTAAATAGTCTAATAAATCAAAATTTACAGCTTCTACAGAATGCCCATCTGCCCTTAGTTTTTCAATTATTTCAAGGGTTTTATGTTTTACTTCGGGCTGTACCCCTTCGGCGTTAACATAATTTTCGAGGTAAGCTATTTTTGAGTTTGGTTTTATATTGTCAAAATTCGAATAGGAAGCCACAGGCTTGTCCGATGCGGTAGCATCTATTCCATCGTCGCCTGCAATAATTTCCATAAGTAAGCCCATGTCTTCAATACTTGAAGTAATAGGTCCTATTTGGTCGAACGAAGAGGCATATGACAATAAACCATAACGGCTTATTCGTCCATAGGTTGGTTTTATTCCATAATTTCCGGTAAAAGCTGCAGGTTGTCGTACCGATCCTCCGGTATCAGAACCCAACGAAGCTGTGCACATGTTTGCTTGAACAGCTACTGCTGCACCGCCCGATGATCCTCCCGAAACTTTGGTCAAATCTTGCGCATTTTTTACAGGGCCATAAGCCGAGTTTTCATTCGATGCCCCCATTGCAAATTCATCACAATTGCATCTGCCAATTATGATAGCATCTTCGGCCAATAATCGCTCTACTACAGTGGCTGAATAAAGAGATTCAAACCCCTCTAATATTTTGCTCGATGCCGAAACTTTATGATCCTTATAACAAAGATTGTCTTTTAAACCAATAAACATTCCAGCTAAACGACCCGTTTTTTCGCCGTTTTTCATTCGCGCATCAAGGGCAGTTGCCTTGGTAATTACCTCCTCGGAATAAACTTCTAAAAAAGCATTAAGGTGCTGGTTCGATTCAATATTTGAAAGATAAAACCGTGCCAAATCAATGCACGAATACTTGCCCGAAAGCAAATCGGGTTGAATGGTATTAAATCCTTTTGGAAAACTCAAAGGTGAATTATTTTTCGTCTTCTGTTATCTTTGGCTCTTCCATCCCCTCGCGAATTTTTTCTTTAACATCTTTTTTTGCGTTGTTAAATTCACGTATACCTGAACCTAATCCTCTCATAAGTTCTGGAATTTTTTTACCTCCAAAAAGTAATAACACTACGATAAAAATTAGTATCCATTCAGATCCGCCGGGCATTCCAAATAAAAATAGTGAGTTCATAATTATTTATTTTTTTGCAAATTTAAACTTTTTCTTTAAGGAATAGGGCGAACTGTTATGCAAATAGCAATCAATTTTTTTAGCAAAAGGAAAGCGAGTCTAAGCTTATACTTTTACCGTACTTTGCAGGTAATAAAATGAGTTTAAAAATAATATTAAAAGCAGGAAAAGAAAAGTCATTGAATCGGTTTCATCTTTGGGTATTTAGTGGAGCCGTTCAATATAAAGAGGGTAACTTAATAGATGGGGATATCGTGACTGTTTTAACCTCCGATAAGAAATTTATTGCACGGGGGCATTATCAAAATGGCTCAATTATGGTTCGAATTTTGACCTTTATTGATGAACCCATTGATTGTTATTTTTGGGAAAAACGCTTAAAGGAGGCCCTCGCCCTTAGGAAGATCATTGGACTGGTAGATAATAAGCTTACCAATGTGTATAGAGTTTTGCATGGCGAAGGGGATCATTGCCCTGGTTTAGTTATTGATAATTATAATAACACACTCGTTATTCAATCCCATTCAATTGGCATAGCGCGACAAGTTGAGGAAATAACAGAAGCGCTAATAAAGGTTTGGGGTAAAAACTTGGTGGGCATATTTACAAGAGGTGACCAAACTCTTAAACAAAAGGAAAATTTAAACGTACAGAGCAAGGTGCTATACGGCAAGGTAGATGAAACAGAAGTGAGTGAAAATGGGTATAAATTTAAGGTTGATATTATTGATGGACAAAAAACAGGATTTTTTATCGATCAGCGCGACAATAGACAGTTGTTGGGAAAGTACAGCAAGGGCAAAACGGTTATGAACTTATTTGGCTATACCGGCGGATTTTCGGTTTATGCCTTAGGCGAAGGAGCTACCGAAGTGCATACTATAGATGTTTCTGCTAAAGCAATAGAGCAGGCTAATGCCAATGTACTTCTTAATTCGGTTAAGGGGAAACACGAAGGAATAGCTGTAGATGCTTTTGATTATTTTAAGCAAATGCCATTGGATTATGATATAATGGTACTCGATCCACCAGCGTTTGCAAAACATCAAGGGGCTTTGGCAAATGCACGAGAAGCGTATAGACGTTTGAATCAATTAGCCATAAGTTCTATTAAGCCAGGTGGATTAATTTTTACATTCTCCTGTTCGCAGGTTATTAGCAAAGATATTTTTAGAACCGCTGTATTTTCAGCAGCGGCCCATAGCAAACGAACCATTAGAATCGTGCATCAATTAACCCAACCGGCAGACCATCCTGTTAATCTTTTTCATCCCGAAACAGAATATTTAAAAGGGTTAGTGCTTTATGTAGAATAAGCAGTGGTAATTTTTTTTTGAATGGAAACATTGCAATTAAAAAGGATAGGTTGCGTTATATTTTGAATGACACACAAAAGTTCATTAATAATTAGTTGATTTGCACCCACAGTTGAATGCTTTAAAACCGCTATATGGTCTATTAATAATGATTTGCATTTTTGGGTGTAAACCTGAAAAATTTACTACAAATACAGCAGATAAACTCAGTTTTAACCAAGATACTATTCTGTTTGATACCATTCTGTCGCAACTTTATAGTGGTACTCCAAAATCGGTTAATCGACAATTTGTTGTTCGAAACACACACGATAAATCTATTAAGACCACCATTTTTTTAGCCGGAGGCGATAAATCACAATTCCGAATAAATGTAGATGGAGATGCGGGTACCTATTTTTCAGATATAGAAATAAGACCTCACGACAGTGTTTTTGTATTTGTTGAAGCGTATGCAAATCCAAATCTCGATCAATTTGGAAAAGCATTAATCATTCGCGATTCCATCGTTTTTTTAACGAATGGCAATTTTCAAAACGTACAACTTTTGGCTTGGGGTCAAGATGCTTTCTATCACATGAAAGATTCAATTGAAACCGATATGGTATGGGCTGACAAAACCAAACCTTACGTGGTTTATGATTATTTTTATGTTAAACCCGGTACTACATTAACCATAAAAGAAGGTGTAAAAGTATATTTTGCGCCCTATTCCACCTTATATACCGAAGGCACATTGCGCGTGTTAGGTACAGCCGCCGAGCCTGTTACATTCGAGGGAGACCGAACTTCAGACAAATACTCCGATAAATTTTCTATTTATAAATATTTTAACCTTCCTGGTCAATGGTTTGGATTGAGATTTGGTTGGCCTTCAAAAGCAAATAGTATAAGCCATGCCCGAATTAAAAATGCTACTTATGGTGTTTTTATTGATTCCTCTTCGTTTGATGGGCAGCCAACTGTAAGTATTTTTAATACGTCAATTCAAAATATGGCTGCACATGCTGTAAGAGGAAAACGTTCGACAGTGAAAATAGAAAATAGCATTTTAGCTAATTGTGGATCTGCGTGTTTATACACGTATAAAGGCGGAGATTATGACTTGCGGCACGTAACAATCTCAGGATATTGTGATTTTGGCGGAGGAAACGATCCTGCATTAGCAGTAACCAATCGCTTGCGCAATGGATTTGGACAAGTAGTGGAAACCTATCCCGGACTAAAATTTAAGTTTTTAAATTCGATAGTATATGGAGAATTAACGGATGAAATAGTCATGGATATTGATGCGAGTGTAATTAGCGAATTGCCTACTGTTCTAGGGTCGATACTTAAAACTTCTAATACTTCACTTAATCAAACTGGTACCCAAAATAAAATTAATATAGATCCAAAATTTAAGTCCATAGCTAAATATAGATTCGATTTGGATACGCTTTCTTCTGCGCAGAACAATGGCATACTTTTAACCCCTCCTATCAATTTTGATTACGGTGTAAATCCAAGAGACAGTAAGCCCGATGCTGGGGCATATGAACGCATTGAGTAATATTTATAATTTGGCTAAAGCCTACCTCAGCGCTATAATTATAAAAGCCATTGGGGATTAATCATCAAACGTGAAGTTGCAAAACGAATAGAGCAAAAACGTCTTATTTTTCTTTTTTAGGAACAAAAAATTCTCTTTTATTGGTTCTCCATTTTTGATGGATAGCCTTTAGTACATCCGGTATTTTGGTAATGCTTATATTTCGCGATTTAAGCGCCACAAACATGGACATGATAAAACTTATCAAAAAATTAAAGGTACCAATTAAAAAAATACCTAGCGCTGTAAAAATCCAATCGGCCCATGATATAATATTATCTAGGCCCGCAAGTGCTACCCCAAATGTGCCAGCCGAAAAGGTAATATGTCGTATATCGATGTTTAACCCTAAAAATTTGCCAATTAAAAATGTGCATCCTAAAAAAAAACCCAACGAAATATTACCTGAAATTGGTCCAGCATGTACTCTGAAAAAATTACTGATTTTTATTAATTTATCTTTGGTTAATGTTCTTAACAAAAAGGGTTGTCGCACGATGCGTTCAGGTATTTTGTAATAAATACTCATATTTTCGGTATACCCTGCTATAATACCCGATAGAAATAAATAAAATCCGGCGATGGCGGCATGTAATATAGCCAAACTGATAAATGGGTTTTGATCGTGAACCGAGTGTATGGCTTTGTCGGTATCCATAATATGATGCCCCGATACATAATAATACAAAGCCGATATACAATAACTTACGGGAAAGGCAACGATAACATTACCTGCAAAGGCAATGGTTTGCGACCGCGAAACTTTTGCTACAAGCGTTGCAAATTTTGAAAAGTCCCCTACTTTTTGATCAGCTTGCAAGGTGTGGCTTAGCGTGGAGGCCGTCATTGCAGGTTGTTTGGTGGCCAGGGTAAATCGCCATAGATAAATTGCTACAAAACCAATGGCATAATTTAATGAATAAAGAAGGGTGGTGAAAAAAGGAGTAGTGTGTAAATAAAAAATGAGCGTTTTAAAGACCACCAAAAATCCAACGACTAATCCACCACCACATGCCGACCGAAATAATTCCCAATATTCGCTGGTGTTAGTGGTTATATACCGCTCTCCTGATTTGCTATTGTGTTCGGTAATTTGATGTGCGAGTACGCCAAGATTATCCTTAATAATTTGAGATAAACTATACCTACGGCTGTGTGATATAACTAACTCTAAAAATAATTCACTCGCAGGTGCTTTATAATTTATTTGAGTGTCGAGGCAATTGATTAATAAAATTAAACGGTTATTAAGTTGCTGCATGCGTTGCAGCTTGTAAGTAATTCCAAGGGTGATGCCATATTTTTGACGGTTGCGTCGGGCCTTAATAATAAAAAGGTTAATAGACCTATGCAATTTTCGTATTTCTTCAAAAACAGGAATTAAATTAGTGCCTAATTGATTTTTTTTGGTTCTAATAATTTCATCTGTAAAATCATTAAGCATAAAAAAAGGCGACTGAAGATTATTAAAGTCGGGAACCATATTAACCACTTGCAAATCGTGTCCAAGGTTGCAAATGCGATTAGTTATTATTTCTAAAGAGGCTAAAATTTGTGTATCTAACGTAACTTTTGTTTCGATTATAGCATTACTCCAAAGCAATTCTATAAGCCTATGAACCAGCGAACTCTCTAAATTAGATAGCCATTGCCCATCGCTTTTTTCTGTAAATAATTTATCAAAAACATAGTCGAGGGATTCTTTTTCAAGTAAGGGGGGTAAAATACGGCGACCTATCCTATTTTTTAATTCTTTTTTAAATGCCGTTGGAGGAAGAATGCCGTTTTCGGTAAATAAGGATCGACTATTTAAAGTGCCAATATAAATTGATAATTTGATGGAAAAATCGTCTTTAAGTGCGCTATTCCTTTCAAGTATTGAAATGAATTGGTTTATATTTTTATTCGCAATTATCGAATCCGAGCTATTTGAAGGTCTCAAATAAGCAATAATTTCGGTTAAAGTAGAAAGTTTGCTAACCTCCTCCGAACAAAAGTTTTTTAATAGGGCTTCCAAAAACTAATTCTCACTGCAATGATATTGCTTTAAAGTGAAACTATAATTCTGTGCCTTGCATTTAAAAAGGAATAATTTATTTAAATGGGTTGGCTTTAAGAGGCAAAACTAGACTGATGTATAAACGATGTGTACTACTTCTGGGAGCGATAGACTCATTTTTTTTAATAATTAAAATCATT
>CANMPY010000062.1 GCA_947499775.1 Bacteroidota bacterium
CAAAATTTTCACCCATCTTTTCTATTAACTTATACCTTCTTTATTTAAATCATGAAAATGAACAATTCCAGCGTAACCATTATTTTCGGTTACAATAATCTGTGTAATCTTCTTCTCGGTCATAACCATAGCAGCTTGCATAGCCATACTATCAGCAGCTAACGAAATTGGATTGGCAGCCATAATATCTTTTGCTTTTAAATTTTTTATAGTATCGTGTTTCTCAAGCATACGTCTTATATCGCCATCGGTTATTATTCCTATTAAATCGCCTTGCGAATTACATACTGCCGTGGCGCCAAGTCGCCCATTTGTAATTTCTACAATTACCTTTTTAATATCATCCTCTTGATTAACTAAAGGTTTACTGTTGGTAAAAATAAAGTCTTTTAATGTTAGATACAATTGTTTGCCTAGAGCACCGCCTGGATGAACCTGTGCAAAATCGCCTGAGGTAAATTTACGGGCTTTCAATAAACATACTGCTAAAGCGTCGCCCATAGCTAATTGCGCTGTTGTGCTCGATGTTGGAGCTAAATTATTAGGGCATGCTTCTATTTCTACTGTCGTATTAATGACAAAATCGCATTGCTTGGCTAAATATGAATCAATATTACCAACCATGCCGATTAAAATATTTTTTCGGCTTTTTAATAAGGGTACTAAATTTTTTATTTCGGGCGTTTCGCCACTTTTCGAAATACAGAGAACAATATCATGAACTTGAATCATTCCCAAATCGCCATGCAACGCATCGGCAGCATGCATAAATAATGCAGGCGTACCAGTGCTGTTAAGGGTTGCCACTATTTTATTAGCAATAATTGCACTCTTACCAATGCCCGTAATCACTACCCTACCACTTGATTTTAGAATAAGATTTACCGATTCGGCAAAATCATTGTTTATAAAATTAATAAGATTGTTTACAGATTCCGCCTCAATCTGCAAGGTATTAATTCCATTTTCTTTTATTTCGCGGAAATTTTCCAATAAGTCGATAAATTTTGGCTGCAAAAATAAATATAATGCTTGCAAGTTGGGCATTCAAAATATTAATTTAGTGGCATTAATAATAAATAGAAATAGAGAGATTAAAATATGAATGTTGAAGAGTTGGATTTAAAAGCTAAATTGAAGGAATTTTTTGGTTTTGATAGTTATAAAGGAAACCAAGAACTTGTTATCCAGTCCATTATGCATGGCGAGGATTGTTTTGTAATAATGCCTACTGGTGCGGGTAAATCATTGTGCTACCAGCTTCCTGCTTTAATACAAGGCGGCACTGCCATTATCATTTCGCCATTAATTGCGCTAATGAAAAATCAGGTTGATTTGATAAGGGGTTTTGGCGATAATGATGCCGTTGCTCATTTTCTCAACTCATCGCTAACCAAAACCGATTCGACCAAGGTAAAACAAGATGTAATTTCAGGAAAAACAAAATTACTTTATGTAGCCCCCGAAACGCTAAAAAAGGACGAAACCGTTGAATTTCTTCGTTCCATAAAAGTTTCTTTTGTAGCGGTTGATGAGGCGCATTGCATTTCGGAATGGGGACACGATTTTAGGCCTGAATACCGTAGAATAAAACAAATTATTAAATCGATTGACGATGTGCCAATCGTTGCACTTACTGCCACTGCTACGCCTAAAGTTCAATCCGATATTCAGAAAAATTTAGGAATGAATGATGCTATTGTCTATAAATCATCCTTTAATAGAGGTAACTTGTTTTATGAAGTTAGAGAAAAAGGCAAAAAGGATAAAACACTAAAAGATATTTTAGGGATTATTAATGCACGCAAAGGAAAATCAATAATTATTTATTGCTTAAGTAGAAAGAAAGTTGAAGAAATTGCTTCCATTTTAGTAGCAAATGGGATTAAGGCTCTTCCCTATCACGCAGGATTAGATGCTAAAACACGTGTTATTAACCAAGATGCATTTTTAAAAGAAGATGCAGATGTAATAGTAGCCACTATTGCATTTGGTATGGGTATTGATAAGCCAGATATTAGATGTGTTATTCACTACGATGTTCCAAAATCATTGGAGGGGTATTATCAAGAAACCGGAAGGGCTGGAAGAGATGGAATGGATGGAGATTGTATTTTATTTTATAATCCTGCCGATACCGAAAAACTTGAAAAATTCATGAAAGATAAGCCAGTAGCGGAACGAGAAATCGGCACTCAACTTATTTTTGAAATGTCGAGCTTTGCCGAATCTTCTCAATGCCGAAGAAAGATATTACTGCATTATTTTGGTGAAAATTTTGATGAAGAAAATTGTGGTAAAATGTGCGATAATTGCAGACACCCTAAAACCATGAATGACGTTACACAATCATTGAGCGATGTTTTGGAAGCTGTAAAAGAAACATCAGGAAAAGTAAATCAAGCACACATTATTGATTTGATTAGAGGAGTAAAATCTGACGAAATCAAAGTATATAGGCACGACCAACTTGAAACATTTGGCGTAGGAAGCGAAAAAGACGAAAACTACTGGAAAAGTGTAGTGCGATTGGCCCTGCTTGAGAACTATGTACAAAAGAGTATTGAAAATTATGGATTATTAAACATTACCGAAAAAGGTGAAAAATTCCTAAAAAATCCTATTACCCACAAAATTGGTGTAGATCAGGAATTTGAGAAGGTGTCGGACGAAGATTACGAACAATTCCAAATCGAAAACGTATACGATGAGGAACTATTTGGCCGTTTAAAAGAACTGCAAAAACTTGTAGCTAAAAAGGAAAATCTTCCGCCTTATGTCATCTTTCAAGAAACTGCCTTGGAAGAAATGGCTACAAAATATCCAATAACCATTGAGGAGTTTGAAAACATTCAAGGTGTAGGGAAAAATAAAGCTAAGAAATTTGGAGAGCCTTTCGTTGCGCTTATAGCGTTATATGTGGAAGAAAACGAAATTGAAAGACCTCAAGATATGGTTTTAAAAACTGTAGCTAACAAATCGGGTAAGAAAATTCAAATCATTCAAAATATTGACAAAAAGGCTGACCTTGAAGATTTATGTTCCTCATTAGGAATGTCATTTAATGAACTATTAAATGAGCTTGAAAATATTGTATACACTGGTACTAAAATAAATATTAAATATTTTATTGATGAATTGATGGATGAGGCTACTCAAGCCGAAGTTTATGACCATTTCAGAAAATCGCAGAAAGATGATATTGATGCGGCAGTTAAAGCCTTCGATGGAGATTTTACACATGAAGAACTTGGACTAATGCGTATCCAATTTATCTCAGATGTTGCCAATTAATTTTGAGAGTACAGATATTTTTAATTAGCACAGGGATTTTTAATTAAGTTTCAATAATTTTAAACAAAAATATAATTTTCAATCCCCTTATTAGAAGACAATCCTGCGATAGCATAACCTTATTACCTTATTTATAATTTCAATAAGGCAGTAAGGTTTTTTTATAACAACTTGGCTTTGATGGTTCAATTAAGATTTCATAACTAATAAATAGAAGTAAATTGCACCGTTTTTATGATCTCAAACTATTCAACGCCACAATTCTCAAATCTCCTTAATCATATCTCATAATCTAAAAAATGCCAAAATACAATTTCATAGAAGAATTAAGATGGCGCAATATGCTTCATGATATTATGCCGGGCACCGAAGATCTTCTTAAATCTGAAGAGGTGGCGGGCTATATAGGTTTTGACCCTACAGCTGATTCACTTGGAGTTGGCAATTTGGTTCAAATTATGATGTTACTCCATTTTCAAAGAGCAGGCCATAAGCCAATAGCCTTGGTGGGCGGGGCAACCGGAATGGTGGGAGACCCTAGCGGAAAAAGTTTGGAACGCAATTTATTGGATGAAACCACTTTAAACCATAACTTAGCCTGTCAGAAAAAACAAATCGAAAAGTTTTTAGATTTTGATTGTGGTACAAATTCAGCCGAAATAGTAAACAATTACGAGTGGTTTAAAGCATTAAGTTTTCTTGATTTTATTAGAGATATTGGAAAACACATCTCCATTAATTACATGTTAGCCAAAGACTCGGTAAAAAGCAGATTAGAAAGCGGAATGTCTTTCACCGAATTTTCTTACCAACTCGTTCAAGGCTACGATTTTTACTGGCTAAATTTACATATGGGCGTCAAGCTACAAATGGGAGGTAGCGATCAATGGGGAAATATTGTGACTGGTACTGAACTTATCCGTCGAAAAAGCAAAGGCGAAGCCTATGCCATAACTACGCCATTAATTAAGAAAACCGATGGTACAAAATTTGGCAAAACCGAAGGTGGAAATATATGGTTAGACCGTAATAAAACGTCACCCTATAAATTTTATCAATTTTGGTTAAATGCTGCAGATGGCGATGCTCAAAATTACATTCGGGTCTTTACATTATTCACCAAAGAAGAAATTGAACTTTTGGAAATAGAACACAACGCAGCTCCTCACCTGAGGATTTTGCAAAAAGCAGTGGCCAAAGACATAACCACACGCGTTCATTCAGAATCTGATTATCTAAACGCAGTAGAAGCATCTGCTATTTTATTTGGCAATACTACTTCAGCCTTGCTCAAAACTATTGATGGGCAAACCATTTTGGAAATTTTTGAAGGCGTACCTCAATCTGAAATTTCAAGAGTAGACTTGCAAAACGGAATTAATTTAATAGACCTTCTAGCTGAAAAAACAGGAATATTTTCATCTCGTGGACAAGCTAGAGAATTAACCAAATCGGGCGCAATAAGCATCAATAAAGAAAAAGTAACCGATTTGGATTTCACTATTTCGATTACTCATTTGATTAGTGATAAATATATTATAGTTCAAAAAGGAAAGAAAAATTATTATTTGGTTATCGCTAAATAATTGATTTATTTTAACCCCTAAATACTCAATCACTAAATTAATAAAACGATTATGCCGCATATACTTAAAAACATTTTAGCCGTAGTTGCAGGACTTATTATTGGAGGTTCAGTAAATATGGCCCTCATAATGATTAGTGGTTCCGTTATAGCACCACCTAATGGAGCCGATGTGACTACTATGGAAGGGCTAAAATCTAACCTTCATTTATTTGAACCAAAACATTTTATATTCCCATTTTTAGCTCACGCCCTAGGCACACTTGTTGGGGCTTTTATTGCTTTTATCATCGCGGCAACTCACAAAATGACTTTTGCCTTAAGTATAGGCTTCTTTTTTTTAGTTGGAGGAATTCTAAACATAGTAATGCTTCCTTCCCCGCTTTGGTTTACACTTTTAGATTTAGGCATAGCCTATATTCCTATGGGTTACTTAGGTGCTAAATTAGCTGCCTTAAAAAAGTAATTCATCCGACTACTTTTATAGTATAGTGTTCTAAAATTTGAGCCTATAAAATGACTAATTGTATTTTATAAATAACGAGCCAATCATTTCAAAGTAGCAGATGAAGACAATAATCACCCTCCTCCTTTTCGTGTTATGTAGTGGGTTAAGTATTGCCAAAACCTGGAAAGTTGGAACATCAAGAACATACAAACTACCAAGCCAAGTTGCTACCTTGGTATCGCAAGGCGATACCGTAGAAATAGATGCGGGCGTTTATAGTTCCGATGTAGCTAAATGGACAGCAAATAATCTTGTTATAAAAGGTGTAGGCGGATTGGCCCACTTAAAATCCAATGGAAATGCATCGGGTGGAAAAGGGATTTGGGTTATTGCTGGCCATGGTGTAAAAATTGAATATATCGAATTTTCGGAATGTGCGGTTCCCGATCATAACGGAGCAGGGATACGTATAGAAGGAAAAAACATTAGCATTAGCTACTGCTATTTTCATCATAATGAAAATGGAATATTAGCGGGCACTGTAAATCCAAGTACAATAATCATAGAATATACTGAATTTGGATTCAACGGCTATGGTGATGGATTAACGCACAACTTATATATCAATCATGTTGACACCTTAATATTTAGGTATAATTATTCGCATCATGCCATGGTTGGCCATGAACTAAAAAGCCGAGCCAATGTTAATTATATCCTTTACAACAGACTCAGCGACGAAACGAATGGCACAGCAAGCCGGAACATTGATTTGCCTAATGGCGGAACATCTTATATCATCGGTAATATTATTGAACAAGGGCCACAAACCCAAAATTCTAATCTTATTGGGTACGGATTAGAAGGATTTACAAATACCTCCGCTAATGAAGTATATGCTATTAATAACACCATCATTAATAACAGAAACGGCGGCAGTTTTTTTTCGTTTCAAGCTGGCACCGTTTTATTTAAAGCGTTTAATAATATTATAGCAGGTCAAGGTAATTTTATAACAGGAACTGTGCCATCTAATTTGGATACGGCAAACAATAGCATTATAACCACCTTAAGCTCGTTTGGCTTCGCTAATTCTTCAAACTACGATTATCACCTAACAAGTAGCAGCAAAACGTGTATTAATAATGGCAAATATCCTGGCACTGCTTCCTCGTTTAAATTAAACCCTACAAGTGAATATTTACATTCAAATAAAACAATGGCACGGTGTGTATCTGGAATTTTAGATATTGGGGCATATGAATATTGCACCTTAAGCCAAAAAGAAACGCCATTTATATTTTACAGGCTCTACCCAAATCCATCAAATGGAAAGCTAACCATCGAAACGCCATCGTCATTAAATAACACCCTAGAAATTTACTCTGTTTTAGGAACATTGATAGGCCAGTATAAATTAACCAAACCCCAAACAGAAATTCAATTAAACTTAGAGGAGGGGATGTATTATTACCAAATAAACAATCAAGATAAAATGGTAATTAAAGGAAAAATTATACTTAAATACTAAATTTATCCCTTGTTATTTACTGTAAAAACAACAACCTCTCTTATAGGAGTGAATTCAAAATTTAGGGCTTCTTTTATTTTTTTATTCGTGTAGCTTATAGTCTTAAAGCTACTGTCGGCCGACTCTTTAGTAATAAGCCCACGTTTCCTAGTTAAAAACCCAATAAGGCTATACCATCGCCATGCTATGCTTGCAATAAAAGGTGTAATAGAAACACTCGGTCTTTTGGCTTTAAAGGCATCCGAAATTAAATTCATCAGGTCTTGAAATTTTAAATTTTCACCCACTATCAGATACCTTTCTGCACGCAAATTACTTTGAGCTAATTCTATCATCGCCCTTGCAACATCATAAACAGATACAAATGCATTACTCCCAGATGTGTAGAATGGAAAATTTCTTGATGCATTTTTAAAGAATATGCCAGTCCCTCGGCTCCAATCTCCCGGTCCAATAATTATGCATGGATTAACGATTACTGCGTTCAATCCCTCCTCAATCCCTCTCCAAACTTCTAATTCGGCATAATATTTACTTGCTGCATAATTAGAACTCCCATCTTTTTCGTCCCATAAACTAGTTTCATCTGTTATCAACTCAGCTTCAGCTTTGCCAACAGCAGCTGTACTGCTAACGTGTATTAATTTAGCACACGCATTTTCAAGACAAGCATTTACTATATTTTTGGTACCAAGTACATTTAATTTATAAAGTTTTTCTTGATCCGATTTATAAAAGGAAACCAAACCCGCACAATGAAATACGAGTTGATCCTTTTTTAGTGTGGCTAATAAAAACTCATAATCAAGGATATCTCCATCCACCCATTCCAAATTTTTTACCACCAAACTTTTATCCTGTCCAAAATAAAGGCCTGATATAAAAGTAAACTCATTTAAGGATGATTGAGCCCTTTTGGAGGCTTGTACAAAATACCCCTTTTGCAGTAATGCACATACTAAATGAGACCCTAAAAAGCCGGTTGCGCCGGTAACAAAAACCACTTGCACGTTGAATAATTTAACTTTGCTAAATTAGTTCATGTATTCCACTCATGCTTAAAGAATTTTTAAGTCCATATACACCCAACCCAAGCCAATGGAAAGAAACATCTATTGGGCACCTTACGTGTTTTTATATAACCGAAATACCTGATTTAGGGGAAACTGACATTGCCATTATTGGTATTAATGATGGCCGCAAGTCTCTGCTTAATGAAAGTTGTAGCCGCGCGCCCGATACAATACGGAATGAATTTTATAAATTAATACGACAAAATACCCGCTTAAGATTAAGCGACCTTGGTAATATTACAGCTGGCGAAACTTTTGAAGATAGCATTGCTGCATTAAAACTCGTTACGGAGGCTTTATTAAAAGAAAATATTATACCTATTATTTTAGGAGGCAGCAATGAATTGATATATGGTCAATATATAGCGTA
>CANMPY010000063.1 GCA_947499775.1 Bacteroidota bacterium
CCTACTGTAAATAGTATTATTTTTTTCATGAGTCTTTTATTTTCTTTATAAATTTTATTTTAGTTTAAATGTGTTTTTCGGCATGGTATGAGGAACGCACCATCGGCCCTGATTCCACTATTTTAAATCCTTTTTTCATGCCAATGTCTCTGTATTTATCAAATTGCGTTGGAGTAACATACTCTTTCACTTGCAAGTGCATTTTTGTAGGTTGTAAGTATTGACCAATTGTCATTACATCACATCCGTTTTCTACCAAATCATCCATTATATCAAAAACCTCTTCTTCGGTTTCTCCAAGCCCTACCATAATTCCACTTTTGGTTCTGAGTCCAAATTCTTTGGTTCGTTTAATCTGTTCTAAACTGCGCTCATATTTAGCCTGAGGTCTCACTATTCTATAAAGACGTTTTACCGTTTCCATGTTGTGCGATACCACTTCTGGTCTTTGGTTTAATACTCGGTTCAAAGAATCCCAATCCGACTTAAAATCGGGTATAAGGGTTTCTAAGGTTGTCCCTGGATTTACCAGTTTTATCATTCTAATCGTCTCAGCCCAAACTTCACTTCCTTTATCTTTTAGCTCATCACGATTAACAGATGTAATCACACAATGTTTTAATTTCATCAGCTTTACCGCATTTGCAACTCGATTAGGTTCATCTAAATCGTATTCAGTTGGTCTTCCTGTAGCCACAGCACAAAAAGAACAGGAACGCGTGCAAATATTTCCCAAAATCATAAGGGTTGCGGTACCTGCTCCCCAACACTCTCCCATATTTGGGCAATTGCCATCTTGGCAAATCGTGTGCAAGTCATTCTCGCGAACTATTTTTTTAACACCCGCATAATTCGTTCCAGTTGGCAATTGTATTTTGAGCCAATCTGGTTTTGTGCGTTGCCTAGGTCGTTCAAGGGTTGGTAACTCTATCATCTACTAAACCGCAAATATATTTTTATAACTTCGTTTCAACAACACCCTTTCGCTATTAATTTTTAGCAACTCGTTTGCCAATAAAACATTTCAAATACACACCGTTAATTAAGCTTTTATTCTTTAGCGTACCCATTACTGGTAACCCATTCTTAAAAAACTCGCTATGTATCCCCATTTCAAGACGTTTCGGAAAATTAGTAAAATAACCCCAAACAAATCCTAGACCGGCTCTTGCAAACAATCCTCCTTTATAATCCAGTTCATTCATGCCGACCCGGCTATCTGAATATCCAGCAATTTTTGACTTATCGTGATGTTTCACTGGATTATATTTTTCCGAAACCACAATGTCATACCCAGCCGCGTCAGGGTAAATTATATTAAGATACACTGGCTTTAAAAATGCAAGGGAAACACCAGCGCCTACAATTAAGTCAATGCCTATGCGTTGGGCATCGGTAAACTTTGAAATGGTATAGCTATAAGCATAGCCGGCTCTCAATAATGCTACTTTATTCAATTTACCAAATACATAAGGCGACGGATAATTGGCTTCGGTATTAAACGATTTGGTTTCTTGAGCATGATGGTAGGTAGTTAGGTCCAAATCAAATTGCTTGCCGAGTTTATTTTGTGTTTCAAATTTGGATTGATACGCCACACCAAATCCAGTAGATTTAATACAACCTCCGCCATAAAATGAGCGTTCAGAAGTCTGACATTGGCTCCTAAATGCGCTAATTAAGATTAAAAAATAAACTAGTATTCTTGGCATTCTTGATTGTAAAATTAATATTAATTTTGAGAATCTTTATACAGAGATACAACAATGACAAAAATTTCAGAAATCAGCTATCTAGGCAATTTACGAGCGGTATCGAGGCATTTACAATCGGGAGTGGAAATAATGACTGACGCGCCCACAGACAACCACGGCTTGGGAGCTGCTTTTTCGCCTACCGATTTAGTTAGCACTGCTCTTGGAAATTGCATGATAACCCTAATGGCCATTACTGCCGCCAATCATTCCATTCCATTAGGAAACATTAAAGCCGATATTCATAAACTAATGGATACTCAACCGCGACGAATTAAAGAAATTATTGTTGAGTTGAGCATTGAAGATAAGTCGTTTAACTCAAAGCAGAAACAGTTGTTAGAATATGCTGCCTTAAATTGCCCTGTTAGCAAAAGTTTATCTGCTGAATTAATTCAGACTGTTCGATTCACTTATTATTAATTCAAAATAATGGGATTGAAAAAATTGAACGTTATAGAAAAACGTCACTGACCACGTGAGATTAAATTTTTTGTAGAAGCTAATATTTGCTTACATGCGCATTCCTGGACATTTATCCTTTTTGCGAAATCCTCCACTAGATTTACAAGAGGCTAATCCAATACACAGTGCTAAAATTGCTAATATGATCACATTTTTAAACTTCATAATTGTAAATAATTAGTGCAAAGTAAAACAATAATTGACGTATTAAGCAATGAAACTATTTCCAAGTTCATTCAAGAGCATTTAAAAGGGGATGCTAAAAAATTGGCATTGGCTACCAAAAAATACCCAAACTACAATCTGCAAGTAATATCATCCCTTATTTCGGTATTACAAAAAGCTGAAATAAAATTACCAGAACACTACAAAAACTTAGCAGCTTTTAACCAAAAAAGCTATGGACAATGCACCTCTGAGGCTGTTGCTGTATATAAGGCCTCTATCATGGGTGTTAAGAATAAAACCATAATTAACCTTACGGGAGGCATTGGAATTGACGATTGGGCAATGTCCGATCAAGCCTTAAAAATTGACTCATGCGAAATTGATCACGATATTCATAGCATGGCAAAATATAATCTATCGCTATTTAACATTAATAATGTGACAAGGCATTTTGGCGATGGTATAGCGTTTATTAAAACACATGAAACTGCCGACATTCTTTATGTGGATCCCGATCGACGGCCTAATGCAGGAAGGGTTTTCAGAATAGAAGACAGCGAACCGGATGTGATTAGTAATATGCCCTTGTTTTTAGAAAAAGCAGAATACGTTTGGCTAAAACTATCACCAATGGCCGATATTACCTATGTGTTAAAATCATTTCCAACCACCATTGCACTTTATGTAATAGCATGGCTTGGTGAAGTAAAAGAACTTTTAATCTGCTGTTCAAATAAATCAAACGCTGCGGTAAAAAAAGTTGCCGTAAATATTGGCACGAAAAGCCTATTCGCCTTTGAAGACCATAGCAACAATCCATGCGTATCCTTTAGCAACATTGGCCAATACCTTTATGAGCCCAATAAAGCCATAATAAAAGCAGAGCTTAGCGCAGATTATGCCACTTCCTGCAACTTACACTTACTTTCAACCAATAGTCATTTTTTTATTTCCGATCACTTAGTACCTAACTTTTATGGGCGCACGTTTAAAATTATTGAACGATTACTCTATAAGCCCAAAACACTTAAGACCTACTTAGCCAAAAACAAAATTTTTCAGGCTAATATTACTACGCGTAATTTTAGGGAATCTTCGGAGGAATTAAAAGTTAGGTTTCGGTTAAAAGATGGCGGGGCCACTTATTTGTGTTTTACTATTGACCAAGAGGGGCATAATTGGCTATACCACTGCCATCAAATTTTAACAAAGGATTGAAATTACCCTTTGTTGGCTTTAATTATATATTTTTCTAATGCAGCTACCATACTCGCCGATTCAGGAGTTGGAGCAGGTATATTATTCTCTAAATTTGCTTCTCGAATAGCCTCATCTGTTGTTATTCCAAAACCAGCAATGCGTGTATCATTTTGTTTGAAATCAGGGAAATTATCGAATAACGATTTTATATCGGCTGGACTAAAAAATACAATTACATCATAATAAATATTAGCCAAATCACTTAAATCAGACGTTATGGTTTTGTAAAAAATGGCTTCTTTATGGGCTATGTTATGATCTCTTAAAAAATCGGGAATGGTATTTTTGCGAATATCGGAACACGGAAATAAATAATTTTCGGTAGAATGTTTTTTTATTTCAGCCAAAAATTCCTTTTCAGTGCCTTTGCCATAAAATACCTTGCGTTTTCTAAGCACAGTATACCGTTGAATGTAAAGCGAAATACCTTCATTAATACAAAAATATTTGAATGTTATGGGCAAATCGACTTTTAATTCATCCACAACTCTAAAAAAATGATCTACAGCATAGCGCGAATTAAGAATAACCGCAGTATGCTCAAGTATATTAACCTTAAGATGTCTTAAATCTTTACCGGGAATAGCTTCGAGTTCAATAAATGGCCTAAAATCAAGTTTAAGGTTCAATTTTTCAGCCAGGGCATGATACAAGGTTTTCTTGTCTCCAGGATGAGGCTGGGAAATTAATATGCTTTTTACTTTCAAATTTTTCACTCTTTATAATGCTGTTAAAAGATACTCCAGCCAATTTTTATAAAGACCAAAAGAGGTATCAATTCTAAAGCACAAAAATACAAAATATTGTAAAAAGTAGAGCTCCCAAAAAATTGTATAAATAATTGCAGAAATTTAAAGGCTCTAAATAAGAGATAAATCAACATAATTATCAAAAAAGCCAGTACTAAACTGTCGTGCCATTCGGGGTATTGAATATAATAAATAACCATAAACAATGGCAGAGTGAGCAAGGTTGTAAAATAACCTAATCCAATAGTACACTTTACCAATAAAATAGGAAGGTCAAGGATTTGTAAAATATTTAATGCCAAATACTGGAAAAAGAATTTGCACAAGTAAATGATAGAAATGAGGAAGAAAAGTAAGATAAAAAAGAGCAAGGTGTTTTCTACAAACTGATAGTCAGTGCCTCTTAAAAAATAATAGGCCCAAAACGAAAGCACGAGGTTATGCACGGCTAGGCCAATTAGCTGATGAATATTAAATTCATAAAACGACCGATCTGTGGCTTGCCCTAATAATCCTACATGCATAAACCCTAAAATAGATTGATCGTGTTTTTTTTCGTTTATCCTGCGATTTAAACCTGCTAAAAAAAAAGTAAAGCAGCATGCAATAAATATCCATAGTTCGGATGCATGCGTTCGTGGAATTGAAAGCGGTGGGACCAAAAAATTAGCTTCTATTGAATCCTTCACTGCCACAGAGTCCTTTTTTGCAATGAAACTATCGAGTTTAGTAGTATCTATTGCCAATATACTTGTGCTGCCGGCATAACTCACAACCAACAATCCAAAATAGAATATGATTAATAAAAAATATTTCATGCCAGCTTAAAAATAATTAATAACTCCAAAATGGACTTTGGCATTTTTAAAATCTATTGGATTATACCTCGATTTGCCCAAAGCCACACTAATATTAAAAATCCCGTTGTTGGTTTCCAAATTAATTCCAGTACCAAATCCAAACGGAATATCCTTTGTTATTGCACTTTGTCGTTTGCTTTGGTCCATATAATATGCTGCATTTCCAAACACTTTAACGTAGGAATTTTCGGAATACAAATAACGCATTTCCGAGGTAATAATAGCAACCGAGCTAGCAAATAAGGATTGTTCGTTAAACCCATTTAACGATTTATTGCCTCCAAACCTATACAACTCATTTAAATAAATAGTTGGAGAAATGAAATGATACCCATTAAGTTCATTGTATAAAATCAGTTTTTTTGTAACCTTAACCGGTTTAATAATTTTGTACTGCAATAAGGTCTGATATGAAATAAGTTTAACAGAGTCATAAACAGTATAATAATTGCCCGCCATGCTATTATAAAACTTAACCTCATTAATATTTCTATCCTTTTCAATTTCCCGTTTAAAAATCGAAACTGAAGCAATCGTTAAGTATCCCTCGGTAGGGCACAAAGGATTATCCAAATTTACCTTATTAAAGGCAATCCCATAGCGATTGGTTTTCATTGCCGTTAAACTTCCTAGCTTGTGACTGAGCCTTATATTTACAGTATCGGCAAACAGCAAATTTGTGTTTTTCTGCTCATAAAATACAGAAATGTGGTCTAATCCCGAATACAAATAATTGGCACCTAGCCCATAGCGCGTTTCCGTATACGTTGTGTCAAATTTTAAAAAATCGATGTTCATTTGAGCACCAATTGTTTGATTAAAAATATAAGGCAAGTTTACTTCGGCATTCAACGTTTGGCTTTGAGCTTTAAAACTTTGCCAATCCAATTTAATGGCTTTGCCAGTACCTTTCAGATTTTTAAAATCGAGATGAAATTCACCCGTAACCAATACATTAGCTGGGTTAGCTTCACTTGCATTTGGTGCAAAACCAATTAAACCATCTAATCTATCCGTTTTTCTTTTTTTAAGATTAAGTAAAACAATAGCTTTTCGCCCAACAAAATACACTTGTGGTTTGCTAAGCATCGATGTGTAAGGTAGCTTTTTTAGTTTGTCGGTCAATGAAGCCACAATACTTTCATTGTATGGTTGCCCAGGCTTTAAGCCAAGGTAATTGTAAAGAAATTTTTTAGTTAGTGCCTTATCGCCATACAATGCAATGGTATCGAAAGCTATTCCTATATTCTTTTCAAAATACAGAGATCCAGAAATGGTATCATTTCTTATAACTAATGAATCCCAATAAAAATAAGCAAAGGGATGGCCATTATTTTCGAAATGCGTTAGGGTAAGGCTCATGGCATTTTTGAGTGCATCTATAGCTACAATGTCCACAGTAGCTCTATCAAACCCAAACTGATTGCGCATAGGTTCGGCTAAATATTTATAGGAAATATTTCCCCAATTAAACCTTCGACCAACAAAAAAAGTAACCCATGCAGTATCATTAGCTATTCGAATACTATCAACCGATGCAATTAGAAATCCCTGATTCATCAACTGGCTTACAATTTTGTCAGCTTGCCGTTGAACCCCATTTCCATCGGCCACAATTTTTTCATAGTGTATGCCATTAGGCACTGAATCGGTTAGTAAAAAGCGAATATTTTTTTGCGCAAAACAATTCGCAAAGGCACAAAAATATAATAACACAAAGATGGCCGCTCTTAACATTGGATACCTCAAAAATAGGACGAATTATTTACTTTTAGTTTAAACCTTGCCTTAATAGAATGGCAAAGGCGTCTAATTTATTTTATATCCTTTACATAATATTACCTTAACGGAGGTAATCTATTGGCAAGATTTTAAGTGTTTCTTTAGCCCTGCCCTTGATATTAAACTTATCGAAAAATTATTTTCAAACCCTTATTCAAAAGCCTTTCGTATTATTTCGGCTTGCTCTTTGGCATGAACCGATGCAAATCCTGTGGCAGGAGAGCTACTGCTTTCGCGACTTATTCTGTTTAATTTTACTGGCCATTCGTAACGAAATAAATGAAGCCATGCGCCCATATTTTTCGGTTCTTCCTGAACCCAATAAAATTCGGCAGATTTATATTTAGCAAAAATCGCTGCTAATTGGATTTGTGGCATTGGATATAATTGCTCTACCCTAACGATAGCTATATGTTTAACCTGATCGGCCGATTGCTTTGCCAACAATTCATAATATAGTTTACCTGAACATAAGAGTACTTTTTTAATGTCATTTGCTTTTACTGCTTCGTCATCTATGACTTCCATAAAACCATTCGTGCTAAAATCGGCAAGTTTGCTGATACACATTGGGTGGCGTAGCAATGATTTAGGAGTCATGACCACTAGGGGAGTTCTAAAGTTTCTGTGCATTTGCCGGCGTAAAGCATGAAATAAATTTGCTGGCGTGCTGGGATTTATAACTTGAATATTTCCATTGGCACCTAATTGCAAAAAACGTTCTAATTTGGCCGATGAATGTTCGGGACCCTGCCCCTCGTATCCATGGGGCAATAGCATAACGAGACCACTTGAAAACTTCCACTTGGTTTCGCCACTACTAATAAATTGGTCGATTATTATCTGAGCTCCATTGGCAAAATCGCCAAATTGCGCTTCCCACACTGTTAAGGTTTCGGGTGCCGATACGCTATAACCGTATTCAAATCCAAGAACCCCATATTCGGAAAGCAAGGAATTGTATATTTCAAATTTCCTTTGACTTGGGCTTATATGGTTCAAGGGGCAATATTCTTTTTCGGTGTCTTCTTTTTTTATAACCGCATGCCTATGACTAAAAGTACCCCGCTCCACATCTTGGCCCGACATACGCACGGCATACCCTTCGGTAAGCAAGGTGCCGTATGCCATCAGTTCGCCCATTGCCCAATCGTATCTATCCTTTTCTATCATGGCTTTGCGATCGGCAAATAAGTTGAATACTTTTTTTATGGGATGATTTTCTTCAGGTATAT
>CANMPY010000064.1 GCA_947499775.1 Bacteroidota bacterium
AATATTGAGGTAAAACAATTGGGTATCGGCTTTGCAGAGTTTGCCTAAATCCTGAATTATTAATTCAAACGCTTCACTCTGTTTGGGCTTAAGTGTTGGCCACGCCTTTTTGCTAACTATACCGCTCGTTTTGCCTCTCCATAAATATGAATTTCCTGCTATGGTGTCTATTTTAGGAGTAAAGAATTCATTTTGACAAAGGTTTATGATGCCCCCAAATCGTTTAACAGCATGAACGGGTAAATTATAAAAGGAGAGCAATCCCACTCCATTGCTGTTGGTTACCCAAGGTTGGGCACCAGGTTTTCCATCGTAACTTAATCCCTGAATAGAACATACCTTAGACGAAAGATTTAATACTATTTTATTATTTAGGATATTACCCCCACTAATCCAAACCCCGGGTGTTCCTTCTAATTGAAAGAGTTGATAGAAATTAGCATCGGCTTTAAGGGTTTGAGAATGTTGGTTGAGTTCGAGCGTAATTTGAGTGTGATCGGCCTTCGAAAAATAGGCATAAATAGGATTGAGAGGGTAGATATTGGTTTTGTTTTTTTTTGAATAAAATTCAGTAAGAAGACAATTTGCGGCTTCAAAACCCAAAGATTCGTATCCGTTTTTTAATGCAAAATGACAACCGTCGTGTCCATTAAATCCTGTCATGGTAAGCGTTCGAGTGAGGGGTAACACAAATTCGAATTGACGTTGTGCCTCACGAAGTGCCAAACTAGGGCCTCCGCAACCGCTGCGAACCTGCACGGCATATACTTTTTCGATACCCGGGAAATCGCTCAGCCAGTCGGCATGTAAAACTCTAAACAACGAATCGTGCAATCGGGCTGACGATCCATCACTTTCGCCTTGGTAAAAAAACATAAAACGGGCCTTTTTAGCGCATCCCGATTCGATGGCTCTAAATAAATGCCGACCATAACTTGTATTTAAATCAGTGGCATACCCTTTGTTTTTTTGATGAAAGCTAATTGGAGTACCGCCAACAGCATTATTAATTAGCCCAATCGGAATTTTCATCGAATCCATCAATTGCTTAGCCATTACTAAACCCCATTGTCCTACTGTTCCCTTATCGTAATATCCATCGCCATTGGCCAAATGCCAAGCTAAATCGCCTGCAACCAGGCTGCCTGCAGTACTAGCTGTACCAAATGATCGTATGAACGAATCGGAATATGTTGAATTTACGGTTCCGTTATAGCTATTGGCTACGGCATTACTTTGGCCGGTAATGAGAATCATATCGCCAAAAACCACCGACCTCACTTGTGTAATTAGTGTGGACGTATTATTTTGGTTTAAATAAATATAAAAATCATAATTATACTTTCCTGCACCAACTGTTAATGCTAAATTATAAGAAGCGACGCTGCTCGTAAAGGATAAATTTTTTATGATTTTATTCTTTAATATACCCTTTAGATAGCAACGCAGTTCGATGGCTGTATACTTGGTGTCAACCACTAAACCGCTCGTTTCAAAAACACCTGTATTGGTTGAAGGATTACGTGGTATAAGTGAAAAATCTAATGGGAGTTTTGTAAAACTAATCTGTGCATTGGCTATTAATAAATTGCTTAAAACAATAAAAAAAAACAAGCACCTTTGCCACGCTCGAACGAATAAAGACTTGCAATATTTGAGCCAATGCGTTGTATAGTTTCGCTTAATACTCAATGGCATAATTGGCGTTTTAAACTTAGTTTTTTATGAAACGGGTGGCTATGCGTTGATTTGGTCCATTTACAACAACCAAATATATTCCTTTCGCTATTTGGCTAATATCAAGCACAGTTGTATGGTTTATTAAGGTTGTGTGAATTAGCAATTGCCCTTCGAGCGAATAAACCGAAACGCTTTGATTGTGTGTTGGTTTTAATCCTTCGATGATTAATTTTTCGGTAGCAGGGTTAGGGTAAAAATTTATCAAATCCCCTCTATTCACGTTTTTAATTCCAAGGCCGGGGGTATACATAGTCTTAATTTCCGATTGCGTTAATGCACATTCATAAATTTTTACATCATCAATGTATCCCTTTAAAAAACCAATTCCTTTTCGGCTTGTGCCAAGCCTTGCTTTCGTATCGCCATCTATCGAATGGTTGAAATTGGAATTGGCAAAGGAGTCTAAAATTTGCCCATTTAAATAATATTTAACCCATGTGCCATCCACCATAATGACATAGTGATACCAAGTGTTTTTTTGTGCATTTGCATATATTTTGCCGTTGTTTCCAACAGTGCTGTTAATGTTATTTGTTCCGGTGTTACTTACACTTATTCCGGTAAACCCATATTTATTTGTGGCAAAATCGGATGAGAAAATCAAGCTGTATGCCCCATCGGTAGGAAAAGAATCTACTTTAAACCAACAGCTTATGGTTCGTATGGTAAAGTCGGCATCGGTACCCAGTCTTACATAGTCAGAAATACCATTAAAGTAAAGCGCTTGATTTTTATTGCCAAATCGATCGGTCGTAGGTGAGGTGCCAGATAATGTACCATTAAAAGCATTACCGCTACTGTCTGCAGCATTGCCATCCAATTTATAGTGTGCTACCAAACACGAAGTAGATGGTTTAAACTTATAAATAGAATCGATTTGTGCTTGACTTAATGCACAATCGAATATTTTGCATTCATCAATTGAACCTTTTATAAATCCAATTCCTTTTCGGCTCGTTCCAAGCCTTGCTTTTGTATCGCCATCACCAGAGTGTGTAAAACTGGTGTTTGCAAACGAATCGATAAGCCTGCTATTAACATAATATTTAACCCAATTCAAATCAACCGCAATTACATAGTGATACCATTTATTTTGATAGGCATTAGGATATATTTTCCCATTACTTCCAACAGTACTGTTTATGTTATTGGTGCCATTATTGGACAAGCTAATTCCGGTAAAGCCATATTTATTGTCTGCAAAATCGGATGAAAAAACCATACTATAAGCCCCATCTGTTGGAAATGTATCAACTTTAAACCAAACACTTATGGTTCGTTGTGCAAAGTCGGCATCGGTTCCTAGGCGTACATAATCTGAAATGCCATTGAACTTTAGGGCTTGGTTTGGCCTATTAAATCGGTCGGCGGTAGGAGATGTCCCAAATAAAGTTCCATGTTTGTTATTACTACTCTTGTCTATTGCGTCGCCATTTAAAGCGTAATTGGCTACTAAACAAGAGGTTTGGCTGTAGCCAATTTCCGATATGAACATACATAGTATAAAAATGATGGATGAATGAAGGATTTTATTTATCATAGTTTATATTTATTATCCCAAATAGGAGTGTATAGCTATTGCATAACTTATACTTTCAACTGCCTCAAATCTAATCAAAAAACTTATACTTGCATTTTATTAACGTAATGCAATCTGTCTTATATTTTTATCCTAACCCTGCCCCGTTTGTTAATAAAGATATAAAGATAATTGAAGCGCAATATAGGGTCATACCTTTTCATTTTTCACAAAGTAGCCAAACGAAAACGCTATTTGGTTTTATAAAACAAGCTTGGTTCCTTATAAGGCATATACAGTCCAGTATATATGTAATTCAGTTCGGTGGCTACCATTCGCTATTGCCCTGTATTATAGGGCGGCTATTTCACAAAAAAGCGATTCTTATACTTGCAGGAACAGACTGTGCGTGTTTTCCAGAAATAAATTATGGGAATTACAGAAAAAAAATGCTTGGGTATTTTACGGCTAAATCCATTGAATGGGCTAAAATAGTGGTGCCCGTTCACGCCACTTTAATCGATTATCCCTATACCTATTTTAAAGCAATTAATTCACGACAAGGGTTTAAAAATTTTGCAGGACGCCTACATGGTACCATTCAGATAGCGGAGTATGGATTCGACACTATACTTAAACCTTATGAAGGGGTTCGTAAAATTGGGTTTGTAACCATAGCTGGATTTAATCGGGAAAATATTTTCACACTCAAAGGTTTGGATATGATTTGCAAAATTGCGCCATTTTATCCCACATTTCCTTTTATTATTATTGGCGCCAAAGGGAAGTATGTAAATTATCCCGTACCAGAAAACGTTAAGATAATGCCATTTATAAGTGAAGAAGAGAAAGTAGCTGTTTTAAATACATATCCCTTTTATTTTCAATTATCGCTTAGCGAGGGGTTTCCAAATGCGCTTTGCGAAGCCATGCAGCAAGGTATGATACCTATAGTTTCGAATGTTTCGAGTATGCCAGATATAGTTAAAAATTCAGGATTTGTATTGCAACACAGGGATGATCTTGAGCTTAAAACGTTAATTGATTCGATTTTGGAACTGGATTTGGTGGAATGGTCGAAAAAAAATGTGCAAAAAATAGCAGAACAGTACACGCCCGAAAGGCGCAAAAAACGGCTATTGGAAATAATAAAATTATAGGGCTTCGTATAAATATTTTAGTCCTTGGCTTAAGCTGGTTTTGGGCTGCCAATTTAAGCAGTGTTTTGCTTTTTTAATATTTGCCACCACATCCATTATTTCGTTTTTTCGATATAACTCTAATGATTTAATCGGTTTCTGCTGTCCCGAAATATGCGATAATTCATTAATAATAGTTTGAGTGGAAACTGAGGTACCCGAGCCAATGTTTATTACTTCAAAAGGTAACTGACTATTTAAGGCTAGGGTAATGGCCTCGCAAAAGTCATTGATATAAACGTAATCGCGCTTGGTTAATAGGTTGTGAACCGCAATTTCAGCAATAGATGAATCTTTTAATTGACGCGCAATTTTAGGCAAAAGAAAATAAGGGTCTTGCCCGGGTCCGTAAATGTTAAAAGGCCGCAGAATGGTGCAGTTTAACTGATAATTATCGGCATAGAACTTACACAAAGTTTCGGATGAAAATTTACCGTAGGAGTAAGGACTTGTTAGCTCAACGTTTTCCAATTCGTCGATTGGTAAATTTTTAGTATTGCCATAAAGATACGAACTAATAAAAACCAAATCGGCGTTTTGTGCTCTGCAAAATTCTAAAGCATCCAAAGCCAATTCAGGATTTTCAATTAAATAGGGATAAGGCTTTTCCCAACTTTCTATTATTTTAGTATTTCCTGCTAAATGAACTACTTTATCGATATGTAGCTCAGCCCCAAATTGGATTTGAAAATTGGTTGTATTGAGTTGGCCATATGATCGTAGCCATCCATAATGCTTTAATTCAGGAAAGGAAGATGATAAATATTCTGAAAGTTTTTTACCAATAAATCCATTACTTCCTGTAATTAATATATTCATTTCATGAATTTTTTCTGATCCGATTCAAAGGTGTCAATCGCTAATTGATAATCGGTCGGACGGCCAATATCAAGCCAAATACCGGTATGCGGAATTACTTTCACGGGCTGTTTTTCTTCTAATAATTTATACATCAAGTGATCGAAACCAAAAAAGCTTTGCTCGGGGATGTAATCGAGAATTTTTTTATTTACCGCATAAATACCCATACTTACCTGAAACGTGTATTCGGGTTTTTCCTTAAATTCGGTTAGCTCGTTTTGTTCATTAATATTAAGTACACCGTACTCGCTTTTATCAGTTCGTATGAAGGATGAAATGGAAAATAAACGCTTTTCGTTTAGATGATTTTCCATAAAAGATTCAAAATTTAGGTCGGTTAATACATCTCCATTCATCACCAAAAAATTATCTGGTAAATCTTTAATTAATTTCAAAGGGCCCATTGTGCTCAAGGGCATATCTTCAATTGAATAATCGATGGTGATTCCCCATTTTTTACCATCTTGAAAATAAGCCATAATAATTTCGGCTAAATGATTTACGGCAATGGTAATATGTGTAAAACCTGCATCTTTGAGCTGATTTAACAAAATTTCCATAATGGGCAATGAACCCACCGGAACAAGCGGTTTTGGCAATACAATGGTATAGGGTTTTAACCGTGTGCCTTGACCTCCCGCTAATATTACCGCGCGTTTCCCCATTCTTAGTCTACCGATATTAATTCGGTATCAAATATTAGATTCGAACTAGGAGGAATGGCTCCTGGATAGCCGCCTTCACCGTAAGCTAATTGGTAAGGTATCAATAATTTATATTTTGACCCAGCTTTCATTAAAGCTATTCCCTCGTCCCATCCTTTTATAACTTGGCCAACACCTATTTGAAAGGTTAGGGGATTTCCAGGTCTTGATTGGTCAAATACTTGGCCATCCATAAATTGTCCTTTGTAAGCTACCGATACATTTTTGCCTGCAAGGGCTTTTGCACCAGTTCCTTCATGTTCTACCACATAATATAATCCGCAGCCGTGTTTTATTGCAGTTGGGTAATTCTTTTTTACCCATTCTTCAAAAATTTTCCCTGAATTGGCTTTTGCATCAATTAACTTTTGTTGAGCGGCTTCCTTAAGTCGGTCAAATTGTGCCTGGTCGGCTACAAATTTTGCGGCATCAGCACCTTTTCGAATAATTTCAACTTTTTGCATCACATCATTGGTGCGCGTAGAATCTACCCAATTTTGCCCTTCAACTACCTGACCAAAAATAGCATGTTTGCCGTCGAGCCATGGCGTAGGTACTATAGTTATAAAAAACTGACTTCCGTTGGTTGCTGGTCCCGAATTGGCCATTGATAAATAACCTGGTGAGGCGTGTTTTAATCCTGGGGCAAACTCATCGGCAAAAGAATATCCTGGTCCACCGGTTCCATTTCCTAATGGGTCGCCGGTTTGTACCATAAAATCTTGTCCGTCGCCATTTAATTTGCTGATAACTCTATGAAACTTTATTCCGTCATAAAATGGTTGACCGGCAGCCTTGGCTGAATTAGTGATTTTTCCTTCGGCTAATCCTACAAAGTTGCATGTAGTCATAGGTGCTTCTT
This sequence comes from Bacteroidota bacterium, assembly GCA_947499775.1. Lineage (GTDB taxonomy): Bacteria > Bacteroidota > Bacteroidia > NS11-12g > UBA9320 > JABWCE01. Next base: position 6,886 of record CANMPY010000064.1, read on the forward strand.
TATAAAATAATTTTATTAAAATGCTGCCGCGATTTGTAGTGATTTTAGCGTAAACGCCATCTTCTGTTTGTGCTGATAGTTCCAATGTAAAGGCTATTATAAGTAGTGCCGCAAAAATAGGTTTTAAAATTCTCATGTTGATATAAAAAGGGTCGTTTTATGTTTACAATTTGTGTTCCAAAATTAATTGATTTTTATGAATCCATAGATGAAAATCCACATTTGTTCTGTTTTCTTATAAAAATCTTTAATGAAATTCTTATGCGTTTAAAAGGGTTTGCAGCGATTTTGTAACTTCAAATCTACTGTAAGCATTTGGGTTAAATTGGCTTGTTTCGGTATGATTGTTTAACCAATTTTGGTAACATTTTTCTATAAAAAGGGTAATACCCAATTCATCTTTTGGATCGTTAAACGATGAAATATTTTGAAGATTGATTAAGGAAGCTGCATCGCACTGTGTGTCGCCGATGCCTAAAATTGGAACTCCGCTTGCCAAATATTCCATGGTTTTTGTGCTTACAATTAAGTGAGTTTGGCCAACCATTGGCGGGCAAAGTAGCACCAAGTCGCTTTTGGTTATAAGGGATAACGCCGCTTTGCGAGGCAAAAATTGTTCGTGAATTAATTGGACTCCAACTAAATCAGTATTGAGCTTATCGAGATGCGATTGGTGAACCGATCCTGCTAAATGAAGGCTTAGTTTTGATAAATCTAACTTTGAGTTTTTTAGCGCATTTATTAGTACATCAAAGCGTTGGGTATGCCCCAAAAGACCTATATGTGAAATACTGAATTTATCATTTTTTAATGCTTTTTTTTCTAGGCTATCAAACATTTCATGATCGTAGCCATTGTAAAGGATATGAAGATTCTCTGTTGTCTTCATTTTGACACGAATCAAATTAGCCATGCCCGGACCAACGGTTGTAATTAAATTGGCCGAATTAAGTACTTTGGATTCCAAGAGTTTATCAAGGCGTTTGATGAAATTGAATCGAAAGGTATTTTGTAAGAAATATATTTCGCTCCAGGGGTCTCTAAAATCGGCTAACCATTTTATACCGAATTTTTTAGAAAGAGAAAGCCCTGCTAAATGTATTGAATGCGGAGGGCCTGTAGTTACCAGCCAATCATATTGTTTTGATTTTAATTCTTTGGCCGCCGCTTTTTTTGCAAAAGGTACCCAACCTAACCGCGCATCTGGTACAAAAATATTAGCCCGTATAAATGCCATTGCCTTAGCAAAAATTCCACCACTGGTTTCACCAAGGTCTCCGTATGGAATGCTTTTATTGGCTTTGCCCGATTTTAAATAAGAATATAATTTTAGAGGTTCACAAGTAGTGGTATATATGCATTCAATATCCTTCACCATTTCTAATTG
>CANMPY010000065.1 GCA_947499775.1 Bacteroidota bacterium
TAATACGAACCCTAGAAGACTACAAAAAAACAGAATTCATCTGGCAGCCCACCTGCGACAGCTTAAAAGTGCGATTCACCAATACCTGCGATACCCAATACTTTAAGCGGTACCGTTTGTTTTTTGGCAACGGTGATAGTATAAACCTTGACAAAAACTGGAACACTAAAATTTACAATTATCCTAATAAGGGCAAATACTTTGTACGCCTCAAAGCCTTTAGCAAAATAGGCGGTTTTATATGGTATGGCGATAGCATAGAAATAAATAATCCACCCATAGCCAAATTTGGGATACAAAAAACCAAAGGCTGCCAGTGGATAGGCTATGGTTTTACCGATAGCAGCCAATTATTTAGTATAAAACCCGGCTTTAAGCCTTACAAACACTGGCTGTTTGGCGATGGTAAAGACAGTATAGATGCAAGTACTAACCCAAAACTTACCTATACTTATACCACAAGCAATAGCTTTACCGTGAAGTTGGTGGTAAACAACGGCTATTGTACCGATACCGCCAGCCAGGTAAATAATGTGGTAATATTGCCAGCCCCAAAACCGGGGATATTAGCAGCACCTATAAATGGGTGTACCCCGCTAAAGGTAGATTATAAGTATAAATATTCAGATGTATTAGATAGTGCGGTTTGGCAGAATGGCTTGATGGGAAAAGCCAAAGGAATTACAGGTAGTTTTACTTACAATCAGATTGGGTATTTTTTCCTTAGCCAAAAACTCTACGGACCAAGTGGCTGCATCACTTCCGATTCGGTACTTATAAAAGTAAACCCCGGCATAAGCGGTATGCCCGATGTATTGAACGCTACCGTTACGAATGAAACAAGCATAGATTTGAAATGGAAAAAACACCTGAACGCTGTAAGCTACAGGATAGTAAAAAACAATTCATTTTTAGCCCGGACTCCCGATACCACTTATACTGATAAAACCGCCAACACCCTAATGGCTAACAGCTATACTGTAAAAGCCATAAGCATGTGTAACGATAGCACAACGATTCAGGATTTAGCCCAAACCATTTATTTACAAGCCAAACGAACGGATAATAATGAAGCACAACTAAACTGGACAGCTTACCAACGCTGGGAATTTGGAGTAAGCACCTATCAATTATTCTCGCAAAATGAGGCAGGGTATTTTGAATTGTTGGCCACCATAAACGGACAAACTTTAGATTATTTGGATGAAGGGTTTGCCGGATTAAGCCAATCGCAACGCTGCTACAAAATAATAACCGAAGAAAAAAATGGCAATATGCAGCTTTCGGCCAGCAATGTATATTGCTTGCCTTTAAAACCAGTTTTATTTATCCCATCAGCCTTTAGCCCAAATGGAGATGGAGTAAATGACACCTGGAAAATAAATTATAAAGGCATTAAAGAAGCCAAAATTAAAATCTATAACCGCTGGGGTGAAATTGTATATCTCGCCAGGGGCGAGACCGAAAAACCTGAATGGGATGCTATTTTAAAAGGATTGCCCGTTCCTGCAGGAACCTATTTTTATCAAATAGAAGCCACGGGATTAACAGTAGGAAAGGTTTATAAAAGCGGATTAGTGGAAGTGGTGAGGTAATATTACAAAAAAATTAAATGAAATTTTAAATGGTTGGCGTTTGGTCTAATTTTATTTCCTCTTAATCTTCATCGGGCTTTTCTCCGGTATTTTATAATAGGGGTCATCTTCCGGAAATTCAAGTTCCAGCTCATCTACCAGATACCATGAATGGTTTAGATATAAGGCTACAAATTTGATGACAAAGTCCCGTTTATTTTTGTGACTTCCAATTGTAATGTAGGCAAACACATTTCCTTTATCATCCTGACCCTCTTCTATTTTCACATTCCCTTTTTCACAAGTCTTCAATTTTATTTTATTGACTTTAGCCTTAGCATTTAAAACCTTAACCTGTTTATTTATTTTGGCTAAAATGGTATTGTATTTAATTTTAATTACCTGAGGATTCGTTTTTATGAGCAAACTATCGAGTGTGGTGGTAATAACATCTATAGTAGGCAATAAACTAATAAGCTCAGACTTAGTTTTTTGCTGAAGTGCCCACCAGGTAGTATCGGCCAATTGACGTGAGGTTTCAAATTTCCATTGTTTTGGTTTAATTGTATCCGCCTCATCGTGTTCATTTTGAGCTAAAGTTACCAAATTAATGAATAAACCCATAGTTATAAGTCCTATTCTTACTCCATAAAATATCCGCTTAGGTTTGCAAAAACTCATCATGAAATTAGGTAATTAATAGGCCCCATTTCGTTTTCTTATGAACCATTCTGCCGCCATGCAAAAAAGGATTAAAAAAAATACCCACTTTTGATTAATAAGATCCAAATATTCTTTTTGTTCATACATAACCGGTTTCACCTGCCCTAGCTTTTTTATTTTATTGGCTAAACTATCCAACTCATTGAAGGGTGTAAATGCGCCACCTGTAGATTTAGAAAGAAGTTTTAAGAGCTCGTGATTGGCCTTCGTTTCAGTAAACTCGATTTGGATAGGTTTTACAACTACAAATCCTCTCGATTGTTCATTTTTTCCTCCGGTAGACACCCACGCTTTATAGGTATACTTGCCTGGAGCCAAAATTCCAGCATCCAATTTATAGGCATTGGCCGTTCGGCTAAAGGTATAGGCATAATTTTTCCCTAATTCATTCGTAAGAATTAATTTTACTTCAGGTTTATTAACCAATTCATAACTTTGATTATAATATTCGGCATTAAAAACAACCGCTTCATTTTCGAAAAACGTATTCTCTATGGCTTGAACTTTAAACTTGCGTTTATCGTTGCGCGCCACCAAATACTGAATGGATTTGCAAATAATGCTATTGCTTGCTTCATGATTCTGGTTGCGATCATAATCAATCAATCGCCAGCGCCAAAACCCTTCGCCTGTAAAAAAGCCATACCGATTGGTTTCGTCATCTGTAAAATAAATTAAGGGTTGATCGGTTTTTACACTTCCAATTTGTTGAAATACCATTATTTGCGCTTTGTCCTTAAAACTAAATACTCCAAATGGGACTGAAAATGGAGGGAAATACGCAACATTTGATTTTACCTCCTCACTATTTTCGAATAAATTGAAATCAGGATTCATTATTCCAACGGTTTGATTATCTCCTCCCCCAGTACGCGCATAGTGCAAACCTGTTTTCAGTGTATTAAAAAGGGCTAGGTTGGTTTGCCGTCCTAAAATAAAAAGCATTGGAATTTTCGACACTTTCAATCCTTCGATAAATGGTATATTTTGATTAACAGCAGGCAGTTGATGCAGTATGGCTAAATCAAATTCTTTGAGCTTTGCAGCATTTATATTTCCTCCAAAATCAACCTCAACTTGGTAATTTTTATTCGATTCGATGGCTTGTTTAATAGCTGTGATATCGGGATGAGGGCTCCGGGCCGCTATCAAAATTTTTTGACGTGCGTCAATCACTTCAATAAAAAAATCACGGCGATTATTTACCCAAGTAATCTCGTCATTTAGCTTTGAAATAAGAGCAGTAAAATGCATTACTCCTGGCTTTACAGCTTCTAAATCTATTGTAATTGACCGAAAATCAGTGCCAGTGGCAGGATTAAATTGAGATTCATAAATCTTTTTTTCACCATTAAAAAGGGATAGGGTATACGATTGCCCATTGCATTTATCGGCTTGAATATCAATAATGGCTGGAAAGGTATTGTTTAAATAAGCAATTGAATTGCTTCTAATATTTACTATTTTTAAATCCTTTTTGGTTTGCGTGTCACCTAATCCCACTGTAAAAACAGGAAAACGCATTTCTTTAGATGCATATACCGGATTAGCTCCTTTGGTATAAATGCCATCGCTAATAAGTACCATCCCACCAACGTTACTCCCCGAATACACATTATTTAGCTCTGTAAACAGGGATGAAAAATCGGTTTGTTTTCCTTTAAAATCTGGAGCTAGCACTTCTGGTTTATCAGAAAATCTATACGTTTGTATCGTAATTCCGTTACCAATTTGTTTTTGAAACTTGGCACTAAACGCATTAATTTTTTGGCGATATAGCGCTGAATCAGCATTCTGAAGTATAGATTCTGAATTATCGATGGCTAAAACGAGTATTGGTTTTTGAATGTAGCTTGTAACATATTTAAGCAATGGATTGAGTAATAAAAATGAAATAATGCTTACCGATAAAAATCTTAAACACGCAATAATCCAGATTTGTACTTGATTGTATTTATCAAACGACAGCTTTGGTCCCCAAGCATATAGCATTGCCGAGCATAAGGCACCTGCTACCAAGCAAAACACGATGAACCAAAGTGGGTACTCGGTAAAAAATTGGACCGACATGAATGGCAAAAATAGGGTTAAGGTTTTAATTTTTTTGACCTTTTTTATAACTATTACTGAATTTTTGAGCACTTTTGCATCTGTGAAAAATTCTGTTCTCCTCTTTTTAATTCTATCTTCAACTTGGGCAAAGGCACAATCTATTAAAGACCTTGACCAAGCTTATGGCTTTAATACGTTTCGATTTGAGGAAAATATTGCGAACTACCCCACTTTAGTAGCTTTCGATCAAACCAAAGACAGCCAATTTGTGTTTTATCGCAATTCGGATGAAGGCAACCACATTGATGGAGCAAACATTGATGTTATCTATACCTTTTTCAAAGGCCAATTATCTACCGTTCTCATTCAAACGACTGATTCGGCTGGCAGCCGAACTGTACTCCGTTATTTAGAAAGGCAATATGGGAAAGGCGTAAAAAAGGAACCGTACATTGAACAATATATGTGGAATGGCACGAAGGTACTTCTCTCCTATTATGAGGGGGTAAACTCTTTTATATCAAAGGTGTTCATTAGCTCGATTAAAATGAAGCTAATATTCGAAGGTAGAGATAAATATTAAATCCTATTTAGAACCACAAATCCATATAATTAAAAATATATAAGGGATATACATTTTTAGAATTAATTTTTTTTGTTGTTTTTTTAAAATTAATGTCTTTACATTTGTCATACTAATGCAATAATGGTATGAAAAAAAATGCCCTCTTTTCACTTATAGTCATGGCTTTCACCAGTCTTCCTTGTGTTTTAGTGATGGGACAAGGTAAACCTGAAATACTTTATTACAAATTTAATGACACCGGAAGATCGGTCAAAAATTTAGCAAGCAGTCCTCCAACTGGCACACAAACAGGTTATGTATATGGCGGATTAAGCATAGGTTCGTCTGGTGCATGCGCAAGCAAAACATTGGTTGGTTCGGGTGGAACAAGTAATACCGACTATTTCGACACCCGTTGGCCCATTACAACGTCAGGCTCTTGGACCATTTCATTTTACACCAATAATATTCAGAACACCACAACCCTTTATTATTTATTCAGCGATATAACAGCAGGATCATTACGCTGCTTTACAGGCGGTGTGGCAGGTGCGGGCAATTGGATTATTCGAGGGGGATTTACGGATGTATTAATTACAGGCGGAGCCTCAACAAGTGCAGCAGTCAATACCTTCGTATACGACGCTACCGCTGGTTTTATTTATGCTTATCTCAATGGGAATTTAGTTAATTCGGTAGCCCAAAGTGCTATTACCATTAGCAGCAGTGGAACTCTAATTTTATCGGGTTATAATTCACTAAATGGGTTAACCACAGGTGGAATGCTAGATGAATTCAGATTTTATAGCAGAGCATTATCGGCTAATGAAGTAGCCCGATTATTATATACCGGCTCTACAACAGGAAGCTCAACTATTGCTTCATGTGGAAGTTCCTATAAAAGTCCAAGTGGGAAATATACGTGGACCCAAAATGGAACCTACCTCGACACCATACCTAACTATGCCAATTGCGATAGTTTTATGAGCCTTAAACTTGATTTTACTAGCAATACATCCTCTACTATTTACCCCGTACAATGCGATAATTATTTAAGTCCGAGCAAAAAAGTAATATGGACAAAAACTGGAGTTTATACCGATATTATTAAAAACAAAAGGGGATGTGACAGTTTAATAACCATTAATCTGACCATTAAAAACAGTACAAGCAGCCTATTAAAACCAATCGTATGCGGAAATTACCAAAGTCCAAGCGGAAAATATACTTGGACGAAATCAGGAAAATATTACGATACAATCCCTAATAAAATAGGATGCGATAGTTTAATTACTATTGAACTTACACGTGGCTATGCCAACGATAGCACAATTTGGGTTAAGGCATGCAATGCTTATAATAGTCCCAGTGGGAAATATACATGGACCACATCTGGAAAATATGTCGATCAATTGATTAATAGTAGAGGCTGCGACAGTACACTCACCATCCATTTAACAGTCGGAAAAAAATCTTCGAGCATTATAACAGAAAAGGTTTGCAATAAATATACAAGCCCAAGCGGAAAAACAGATTGGGTAACCTCAGGAACGTATTTAGATACCATTCCAAACAAGAGTGGTTGCGATAGTACAATGACCATTACTTTAATTTTAAACAAAAGTACCTTTGAACAAATATTCCCTAAAAGCTGCGGAAAATATACAAGTCCGAGTGGCAAATACACCTTTACTTCTTCCACTTCTTTTTTTGATACCATACCCAATAAGGCGGGATGCGATAGTATTATGTTGATAGATCTAAAAGTAAATAAATCAATTCCGCAGACCATATCTCGTACCGTTTGCAAAAAATATTTAAGCCCTAGCAAAAAACACATATGGTATATTTCAGGTAAATTTAGCGATACTCTATCCTCAAAAAAAGGATGCGACAGTGTTATCCTTACTATCAATCTTACTATTAATGCAGCCACTGTTGCGGTTACTCAAAAAAATGCCCGCTTAACCGCCTTAGCTGATGCGGCACAATACCAATGGCTCGATTGCAATACCAATTACTCAATAATTTTTGGAGAAACCAATCAAGTATTTACCGCTAAAGCCTTAGGCAGATATGCAGTAGAAATAACTGAAAATGCTTGTACTGATACCTCCATTTGTTTTGATGTGACTAATTTAAAAATAGAACAAGGCATTTTAAGTCAACATCTTAGCGTTTTACCTAATCCGAACAGTGGACTATGCACAGTCATAAGTAGTATTCCACTCACTAATGCAAAGGTAAAACTCTATAATTCGTTGGGACAAACGGTATTGGAACAACCTAATTTAAATGGGCTTCACTTTATGTTCGATTTACAATCCGAACCCAATGGTATTTACTGGATAGAACTGACCGAAAATAACAGATCTGGTAGGCTGAAATTAGTAAAATACTAAGGTGATAATTTGATGGCATAGGGATTGGGTACAAAAGGTTAAAAATTTGCCGCTGCTAAGGTAAAAAAAATATCATCCATTCACCTAACCATACACGCCCCAAAACCTCTCTTCACGTCTAAATATCTATTATGAACAAGGTGATTTATATTGTTGAATAATTGGAGAGTAATTTAAGTTTTATTCAGGCGTTAAAATTAAAAAAAATCCTACTTTTACCCTTTAATTTATATGCAAAAAAAATTATTTCTACTTGATGGTATGGCTCTCATTTACAGAGCATACTTCGCGTTTAATCAAAATCCAAGGCTTACAAGTAAGGGGGTTAATACTTCAGCAGCCTTTGGATTTACAAATACATTAATAGACTTGCTGCGAAAAGAAAACCCAAGCCATATTGGTATAAGTTTCGACACATCTGCCCCAACACAACGGCATATTGAGTATAAAGCTTATAAGGCTCAACGCGAGGCAATGCCCGAAGATTTGAGGTCGAATATTCCATTTATTTTTAAAATAATTGAGGCTTTTAATATTCCAATGTTCAATATGGATGGCTATGAAGCCGATGATGTAATAGGTACTCTGGCAAAAAAAGCATCCAAACAAGGTTTTGTTACCTATATGATGACGCCCGACAAAGATTTTGGGCAATTAGTTGAAGAACATATTTTCATGTATAAACCACCTCGCATGGGCAATACGTTTGAAATCATGGGGGTTAAAGAAATTTTGTATAAATGGGAGATTGACAAGGTGGAGCAAGTAATTGATATTTTGGGGTTGTGGGGCGATGCCTCCGATAATATACCTGGAGTACCTGGTGTAGGTGAAAAAACCGCTAAAAAACTAATTCAAGATTACGGTTCTATTGAAAACCTTTTGCAAAACACCCATATGTTTAAAGGTAAATTGCAAGAAAAT
>CANMPY010000066.1 GCA_947499775.1 Bacteroidota bacterium
AAATTTGGTAACATTTGTTCCGGGATTATTGCCAAATACAAAAACCTATGATTGGCCTCGAATGAACCCTGATGATGAAAAAATTATCGAATATGATTCAGGCGAAACCCCGTGGGATAAAAAACGCACTTTAATTTGGGGGGTTCAAAAAATTAAAACATCAACCATTGAAACGCGTGAGAAAAATATAATTCTTTACATAGATTTGGCAGTCTGCGACTAAACAAACCACAGAATACTGTAAAATAAGATTATTCTACTACGCTAACCTTCAAAGTATTGGTACGTTGCTTTGCCTGAATTGGCATGCTAGCGCAATTAATCACGATGTCTCCAATTTTTACAAAGTTTCGTTCTTTTAAAACATCCAGGGCATCACTAATGGTTTTGTCTGTGCTCTCTTCATTTTCATAATAAAATCCCCTTACCCCCCATACAAGGTTCAAGGTTCTTAAAACCGAATGATTGTGTGTGAAAACAAAAATATCACAATTAGGACGAAACGAACTTAATTTAATGCCGGTATATCCAGAATGCGTCATGCCTATAATGGATTTGGCATTCAAATGCTCGCTCATTCGCACGGCCGTAAAACATAATTCATCTGAAATAAAAGTTGGGCTATTAGGCATTGGCTTTATGCCTTTATAGTATGGATTGGCATTAACTTCCATTTCACTTATCACTTTTTCAACGACTTGAATTGTTTTTAAGGCGTGCTTACCAACCGATGTTTCGGCACTTAGCATAACCGCATCAGCCCCATCTAAAACAGCATTGGCAACATCATTTACTTCTGCACGTGTTGGTGTTGAATTTTCAATCATACTCTCCATCATTTGAGTGGCAATTATGACTGGCTTGGCAGCGATAATACACTTTTCAACTATTTGCTTCTGAATAATCGGCACTTTTTGCATTGGCATCTCCACTCCCAAATCGCCTCTTGCTACCATTACACCATCGGTTACTTTTAATATGGCATCAAAGTTTTTTACAGCTTGTGGTTTTTCAATTTTTGCTATAATTCGTGTTCTGGGATTATGAGCATTAATAATTTTGCGAAGCTCAACAATATCGTTTGCCTCTCTTACAAATGATAATCCAATCCAATCAACATCATGCTCTAATGCAAAACGTAAATCATCATGATCTTTCGGTGTTAAACTTGGTACCGATAAATTTGAATTTGGCAGATTAAACCCTTTTCGCGAGGTCAATAATCCACCTACAATAACTTGAGCTAATACTTCGGTATCGTTTAATATTTCTGTAAATTTTAGTTCAATTTTGCCGTCATCTAGCAGTACCCTTTCACCAGGCTTAACATCCTTAGCTAAATTTTGATAATTTATGTAAAGCTTTTGTTTTGTTCCAATGCATTTAATTGTACTTAGAATAATTTTTTCGCCTCGTTTTAAGTCAACAAATCCCTTTTCAATTTCCCCAATTCTCAATTTAGGCCCTTGTAAATCGCCCAAAATACAAATATGCGTCCCAAGTTCTTCGTTAATAGCCCTTACCCGATCTATCACTTCTAAATGACTTGCATATTGGCCATGTGAAAAATTAATGCGACAGACATCAACCCCGGCTTTAATTATTTTTTTTAACATCTCATAGCTAGATGTTGCTGGGCCAATTGTAGCTATTATTCTTGTTTTATTGTAACGAGGAATTGCGTTTCCTGAATTTGCTGAATAGTGTTTCATTAGTGATAATAAATATCTCTACAAAGATATACTATTACCTAAATTTTAGTTTTAAAGAAATGGCATGTGCATCCAAATTTACAAACAACCTTTTGCTAAATAAGGACACTAAATTTCGAGCAATTGTTTGTTGAATTCAGAAATTTTACTTGATCCAATTTCTACCACTGCTTGAATAAATTTTTGCGATAAGAGAAATTCTTTAATTGTATTTAAAGATTCGACATTTTCAGTATTTTGAACCAAAATATAATCTAACCCTTTGAATTCCTTTCCTAAAGTGCCGCCAATTCCTTTATTTTTAAGTAACACGTATCGGTTGCTATTGTCACTATCCTCATGCTCATATTTAATAAAATAAAGGGTTTCATTCTCTATTATTTTCTCAAAATCTTCACTTCGTTCAAAATCAAAATATTCGGTTTTGTTTAAATTGTGCACAAAACCAAGGTGCGACGAGGAAGACACAATGCCTATAAAATTATTTTGATCAGAAGATTCATCCCATTCAAGTAAACGTTTCTTCTTTTTCATACCTACGAATTATAAGTCATCATAGCCCTATCACACCCTTCTAAAACAAATAATTCTATGGCATTTACCGCCTTATCTTTTCCGCTAGTCACCAATTCTAATTCGGTATTTTCCCACTTGCCTAATACAAATTCAACCTGCTGCCCTTTGCTAAATGTATTGCCAATCCCAAAACGCAATCGGGTATACTCAATTGTTCCCAATACGTCACTAATATTTTTAAGTCCGTTATGACCGGCATCGCTGCCTTGGCGTCGTATTCTTAATTTTGCAAGGGGTAAAGCAAGATCATCCGCTATCACCAATACGTTTTCTTGCCCAATATTCAACTTATCCATCCAATATTTTAGCGCCTTACCACTAAGATTCATGTAAGTTGAGGGCTTGATACAGTGAATTTTCTTACCCTTTAATTTCATAAGTGCATAGCTAGCAAGCCTATCTGATGCAAAAGCAACATCGTATTTTTTTGCTAATGCTTCAAGCACATCAAATCCAATATTATGACGCGTTTGTTCATATTCTATGCCAATATTACCTAGGCCAACAATTAAAAATGATTTAGAATCTGTATTCAAATTATATACGTTAAAATTAAGTTAGGGTGTTGTTCCAATTTTTCGAATTGGTATCCATGCTGTTACCAATCCTATAGCTATCGAAATAATAAATATCCAAACAAAATCGAAAGGTTGAATCGCAACAGGATAGGCATCTATAACACTATTTTCAATACTTAGCAATCCGAATTTTAATTGCAACCAGCAAATTACACCTCCAATTAATAGGCCTATAATAGAACCAATTGCAGCAATGATAAGCCCCGAATAAATAAAAATTAATTTAAGAGAATGTTCGCTTACACCCATACTTCTAAGAATTACCGTATCCTTTTCTTTTTCAATAATGAGCATAGTTAACGCTCCTGCTAAATTAAAAGCTGCTATTAGCACAATAAAACTAAGAATAGAAAAGGTTGCCAATTTTTCACTTCTAAAAATTTTATAAATGCTTTCCTTCTGCTGATATTGATTTTTTACGGTAAATTTAGATCCAAGTATTTGGCTTATTTTCTTCGAAATCGTTTCTAAATCAGCATTACCTCTTACTGATACCTCAAGGGCTGAGACTTCTTTTTTGTAGCCGAATAATCGTCTTGCAAATTCCAAGGAAACAAGAATATACCGTCCATCTATTTCCTCTTGAACAAAGAAGCTGCCAGTAGGGAATACTCGGTCAATGGTTAAATTCTGCTCCGGGTTTAAATTCTCAAAATTTCCTTTTTTGGGGATATAAAGGGTAACAAACCCAACAGAATTTGAAATATGTATGCCTAATTTATTAGCTAATTCATAGCCAAAAACGCCCCCATTTAATGCTGAGTTGCCTAAAAGAAACGAGCCTTCAACAAGGCAGCTGTCAATTTGAGTAACTTTATTATAATTTTCAGAAACGCCCTTAACAATAGCTATTTCCTGCGATTCACCATATTTTACAACAGCATTATCTTCTACAACAAACGCTATGTCTGCAATCTCATCAATCTGGTTTATTTTTATGAGGCTTATTGAATCAGGAGTAAACGTTTTACCTCTTATGGTTTCTACTTTTAAGGCAGGATCAAAAGCTGTAAAAAGCCCCGTTAGAGTGGTCTCAAAACCGTTTAAGGCTGACAGGATAATGAGCATTGCCGCAGCACCAACTGCAAAAGCAAGAGCAGTAATGGCCGAAATAATATTTATAGCATTGGTTTTCTTTTTAGAAAACACATAACGCATGGCAAATATCAATGGCAACCTCATGTAATTTACAGGATCTTTACTAAATTAAAATTTAATAATAACTACCACTAATTATTCCTTATCCTCAACTCTAATTTTTTCTAATAATCGTTCAATATGCTCAGCATTATCAAGCGTTGTATCTAAAAAAAAACTCAAGTTTGGAATTTTTCGAACCTGATTTCCTATTTTATCACTCAGCGATTTTCGAATGATTGGATTGTGATGCTGTATCAGTTCTAGAAGCTCTTGCTTTTTAGGATAATTCATTATGCCAATATACACTTTAGCAATGCCCAAATCGGCTGATAACCTTACTTCCATTATGGTAATAAATGCATTATTAAAAAGCCTAGAAGTCAAGCTATTAAATATTTCACCTAAATCTCGTTGTATTTGTCTTGCTAATTTATCAGTCCGTTTTCCACTCATGTTACAAACGTACAATAAAAATTTAAGTTAGAATTTGAGTATTACGATTTACTATTAAAAAATATGCCATTGCGTTTACTAATAATATTTGTTTAAATTGCCAAAAATTTAGTTTTCATGCAACAAAAAACCAATGCATTGAGTCTTTATTTTCGTAAGCATTAAAGGATGAAAAATCTATTATTCAAAGCAATTTTCCTTGCCCTATTCTTTTCAGCTTTAGGTACCAAGGCCGATCATATAATGGGATCAGATATAACCTATCGCTGTTCGAAAACGAACGACAGTATTTTTACCATTATTATTAATTTTTATAGAGATTGTAGAGGATGTTATGTATTGGGCCAAAGCCCAAAATGTGGTACTTCCGAAAACTGTTCAAGTTCGGGTACAGTGCCTACACAATTAGCATTAACCTGCGTATCGGGAGGAAACAATTTAGGATCGGTAACGATGACACGAACCGCAATCAAAGACATTACCAAAACCTGTAAAAAAGAAATAAGCAAATGCGAACAACCCTGTAATGGAAGCTATCCTTATGGAATTGAAAAACACACCTTTGAGGGTACCATAGATTTAAGAACACCAATGAAAAATGGGTGTTGCAGGTTTGCGGTAGCTACAGCAAATATTTGTTGCAGAAGTGTTAATATTACAACCGGTCCTTCTGGTGGGTTTTACACCTATTTAGAAATTAATGCTTGTAAAAAGCCATGCAATACTTCGCCTCAACTTACCAACGACCCGGTAGCAATTCTTTGTTGCAATCAACCCTATTTTTTTAATAATGGGGCTGTTGATACGGTTAATTACGATTCTTTATCCTATTCATTAGCCAATGCTTTTTCGGGCAAAGGAACAGTTTCTAATTATTCTGGAGGATATTCTGGAAAATACCCACTAAAACCTTATTTCCCTACAGGCTGGACGGATCTTAGCAAATCCAATCCAAATGCCGACCCTCCAATTGGTATTTTTATGGATCCTGAAACCGGTGACTTAATTTTTACCCCTACCGAATGTGGGCAGGAGGCTATTGTAGTAATGCAAATAGACGAGTGGCGAAAGAACTCGAGTGGAGTGTACGAGAATATAGGAATTACACGGCGCGACATGCACTTTATCATACAAACATGCCCTTCCAACAATCCACCTAAAATAACCAACAAAATATTTAAATACTCAGTATGCGCAGGAACACAACTTTGCTTTGAAATAACAACAGAAGACAAACCCTTTGTGCCGCCACCTCCAGCTAAAACACCAGCACCCGACACTGTCAATCTTACATGGAACAGAGGAATTCCGGGCGCAACTTTTGTAATTAAAAACCAAAAAGCACGCGAAAAAATAGCCACATTTTGTTGGACACCAAAGAAAAATCAAGCTAGTGATTTGCCTTATACCTTTACAGCTACTGCCATTGACGATGCTTGCCCCAAAAACGCTCTAACAACTCGTTCGTTTTCCATAATTGTAAAACCAATTGCCGAAGCATTACGAAATGTAGATACTTTAATATGTGGGAAATATACCATTGAAAGTAAATTATTTGGTGGGTTTAAAATCCCCGCATCCTATTACTGGGAGATATCCGATTCGGTAAATCAACCGTTAAATAAAACGCATTATTTCTTTAAGAGCAATAATGGAATAAAATCAACAAAGAGCAAGGACACCATACAATTTAGAAAAGGGGGCAAATATATTATTCACCATCGCATCAATAATATTGTTAACTGCCCAACCGATTATTTTGACACTTTAGTGGTACCACCACTCCTAGAAGTTGACTTGGCTCTTGGCCCAGACACATTTGTGTGCGCCGGCACAACCTTACGCTTAGGCGCAAAAGTAGCCCATGGAGTACCCACTTTCAAATACCAATGGTTTAACCCAACTATCAGCCCAAGCGATACCTTTGATTTTATCGATGTTACGATGAAAACTCAAGATACAACTTTTAGAATTGAGATATCCGATAAAAATAAATGCACAGCTTATGATACCATTAGTGTTTATTTAAAACCTAACCCAAAAGTGGATATGGGACATGATTTGAGATTATGCTGGTATGATAGCGTAACTCTTGCACCAAATGCAAATTTTGCCTATTGGATAGACCCACTCGGTGGAGACACTTTGCAACAAGGGGATACCCTTATGTGGAAATGGCAATACGATGGAATAGATTTTAGCACCGACACCTCTGTTCGCGTTGCAAAACGCGGATTGTATACCGTAAATGTTATAGATACATTAGGTTGCCATTGGACCGATACCTTAAACCTATATGTAAACGACACCCTTTATCCAAATGCTGGGCCTGACCAAACCTTGTGCTTCAACGATACCCTCTGTTTAATGGCAAGCGGATTAGATACCGTAGCCAACACAAAAAGTGGAACCTATATTTGGTATTTGGGATTACCCAAAACCCCACCCTCCTTTTCAACTAAAGAAAAATTTTGTTTTAAGATTCAAACTAGCAATACATTTCTTTTAGAACTGCAAGTTCAGGAAGACACAGTTAAATGTTATGGTTTTGACACCTTGGATATTAAAGTAAATCCATTGCCAAATCTAACGATGTCACCCCCTCTAAAATACTGTTGTGATTATGGAAATATCTCCTTGGGTAGCAGCGCATTTGCCAGTCCAACTGGAGGCATTTGGGACTGTCGTCAAAATTCATCTTTAATTAGCGGCACTACGTTTTTAACCCCACAAGCTTGTAATCCAACCAAAGCAGGAATATTTAGTTTGCTCTATACCTACACCGACCCAATTACAAAATGTGTTAATATAGATAGCACGCGATTTACTATCAATCCATTGCCGGGATTAAAGTTTGAGGGCGGTACAATTTGCCAAAACATTAATTGGACTCCTTTAAAACCATATATTAAAGCCCCCCTTAATTTAAATTCTATGGTAGGCGTAAAATTCAATCTACTCCATACTATTCCAAAAACTGGAGGTGGGGTAGTTAATGTTAGTGATATAGTTTTCGATAGAGATCCAAGTTTAAATTACGATTGGTGGTTAAGGGTAAGTGATTCTATAATTGATCTTCAAGGAAATAATATAGATTCAATTTCGTTAGAAATAGAAATCCAGGATGGGGAAGGCTGTTTCAATAAAGACACGGCATGGTTCTATTTGGTTCGAATTCCTAAAATAACCTTTACTGGGTTTTCGGATTTGTGTATTGATGCCGGCATTGTAAACTTAAATACGATAAGCAATACTAAACCCCTAACAGGAAAATGGATTGTAGTAGATAGTACAGCAACAAAATCTAAATTTTTCCTTATGCCAGGTATGGATACCAATAATGGAGATACCTTGAATACGAATAAATTAAATTTACAAAATGGACCAGGCCTTTACAAAATGAGATATTTTGATGTATCAAGCGGCTGTTATGTAAAACGGGATACCGTGATTCGTATTAACCCCCTACCTAAAGTAACTATTTGGTTGACTCCAGCTGGAGATTCTGGAAAATTTTGCGAAGTAGATCCGGATGTTGCGTTAAACGCAAGCCCAACGGGTGGCACTTGGACTAGCTCAGTAGCAGGTATTATTAGTGGTTCACTTTTCAAACCTTCGTCGGTCCCATCAACCGATCGTGACAAATGGATAACGTTGACATATACTTATGTTCATCCAACTACAAAATGTGATACTGCGAAAAATTTAAGGGTATTTGTTCAAAGCAAGCCAACTATTGATATTCTCACTGCCGATATTGAACAGT
>CANMPY010000067.1 GCA_947499775.1 Bacteroidota bacterium
CTCGTCTTTAAGCCTCACCAAAAAATGACCCTCTTCAACCATAATCTCACACCTCCTTTTCTGTAAATTCGGGTTGAAACAAAGATTTCGGTAGCAGAGGCAGGATTGGTGCTAACTAAGGGCTATGGGGTCTATTTATAGGTTATTATTCAAAATTAGTTCATGTAACTATTCATAAAAATCGCGAAAATAATGCGCGAACCATGTAATTATATTTGTTTATCAATGAAAATAAATATAAGTCCTCAAGCTACAACACCCACTCTCTCCACCTCAACCGTTAACCTTCCCACTTTAACCTTTAACCTTTCTCCCTTAACCTCAACCTCAACCTTTAACCTTTTCCTCAACCTCAACCTCAACCTCAACCTTTAACCTTTCCACTTAAACCTTTCTCCTTTCCACTTAAACCTTTCTCCTTTCCACTTTATCCTTTTATCAAAAACCACACGTTTATAACCTCTTATAATAATGTTTTAATTGAGGTGTATTTTTGAAGTAAATTATTATGGCCAAACGAATACTTATTTTTATTGCCTTCTCACTCAGTTGCTCCGCTATGGCTCTGATGGTATTAACCAATAAAAGTGAATCAAAAGGCATTGCATACGCTCAGGCTAGCCCCCCAATAATAATTAAAAAAGCAAAGCCTTTCCCTAAAAATTTCTTTTCGTGGCCTATTATGGGCCCAATAGACTTAGCTGGTAATTTTGGAGAACTAAGGACAAATCATTTTCATTCGGGTATTGATATTAGAACCAATGAAGGCAGAATAGGCGTACCGATTTATGCGGCAGGTGATGGATACATTGGACGCATAAATATTTCGGCCAAAGGGTATGGCAAAGCCCTATATATAATACATCCCAATGGATTCACTTCAGTTTACGGGCATTTATCTGGCTTTGTTCCAAAACTAGCCGCGTATATCGAATCGGAGCATTATCTAAAAAAAGCATTCGAAATAGAAACAACGCTTACGGAAAATTTATTTCCAGTTAAAAAAGGTGAACTCATCGCGTATTCGGGCAATACCGGTGGGTCGGCAGGTCCACATTTGCATTTCGAAATTCGCGATTCCGAAACAGATGATGCCTTTAACCCCCTGCTATTTGGTCTTTTATTAAACGACAAAATTAAACCTTCAATAAAATCGATTACACTTTATGGTTTAGATAATAGCAATAGGTTAGAAACAGGAACTTATCGCTTCACACAGTATCCGCGAAAGGGCAAATCGCTGAGCACACCTACTCTTGATTTGGCTCCAGGCGCTTATGCACTCGGTGCATCGTGGATTGATTATTTGCGCGCAGGAGGTTTTAATATGGGCATTCCGTATGCTAAACTTTATATTAATTCGAAACAGGTATTTGAACAAAAAATTGAACGCATACCCTTTTCGTGTTGGCGCATGATGAACTGCCATCTCGACCACCCTATCCTAGAAGAAAAGAATTTAAAAATTGTAAAACTTTTTGTGGATGACGGCAACACATTGGCCTTTTATCCAAACTCAGTTAATAATGGAAAAATTAAAGTTGAAGCCAATAAAACTTACCGTATAAAATTGGTAATACGCGATTTCCCTGGTCATAAAGATTCAATAAACTTTACGATCAATGGCTCCAACAATCTTAATGCTGTTATTCTTCCCGAACGCATTCTACCAAAAAACGACCCCTCGCATCTCACTAAATTATTTTACCCCAGCCATGACAATGTTTTTGAAATGACTTCAGAGCAATCATCTATTCGTATTACTATTCCAAAAGGGGTTTTATACGATACGATTTTATTTAGAGTTGGGCCCAGTTCAAAAATTATAAATGGCCAAACGGTTTGGGATGTTATGAACACGGCTATCCCCGTCAACGATTCCTTTTCTATAGCCTTCAAACCCATCAATCCTATTGCTAATCCTGAAAAATATGTCATCATTCGCCTTACGCGATCTGGAGGAAAAAGACCAGAAGGAGGAATCTGGCAT
Organism: Bacteroidota bacterium; assembly: GCA_947499775.1. Taxonomy (GTDB): domain Bacteria; phylum Bacteroidota; class Bacteroidia; order NS11-12g; family UBA9320; genus JABWCE01. The sequence goes on from CANMPY010000067.1 coordinate 1,991, forward strand.
GATGGCGTTTTGGCTACCAAAGCCAAAATGTTGGGACAATTCTACTACACTGTAGATGATGTTTCGCCAATTATTTCATTAGTAAAAATTAAAGGACGATCTTTCTCGGCCCAAGTAACAGATGAACTTAGCGGAATAAAAGAGATAGGTGTAAACATTGACCAACAATGGATATTGACCGATTACGAACCCAAAGCAGATTTTATTAGCGGCAAAATACCCGACTTTATTCCTTTGGGATCGCACACATTTATACTTAGTGTAACCGACAAGTGTGGAAATCGTAACGTTTATAAAGAAACAATCACCCTTTAACCTATTTTTGAAATATGACTACTTTAACAAAAGGCCAAAAGGCGCCAGAATTTAGCACCGTCGACCAAAATAATAATTCAGTGTCGTTGCAGAACTGGAGCAACAAGAAAGTTGTACTTTATTTTTACCCAAAAGATGATACCCCCGGTTGCACGGCTGAGGCTTGTAGCCTGCGCGACAACTTTGATTCTCTCAAATCCAAAGGGTTCTTGATTTATGGAATTAGTCCCGATGGCATAAAAAAACATCTAAAATTTATAGAGAAATACGCTTTACCTTTCGATTTGCTTACCGATGAAGATCATGCTGTAGCGTTAGCTTTTGGCACATGGATTGAAAAAAGCATGTACGGGCGCAAATATATGGGCATGGCGCGCGTTACCTTTATTATTGAAAACGGAATTATTACCGAAATTATTGAAAAAGTAGATACAAAAAATCATGCCCAACAGGTAATGAATAGCTAAAGATTAGCCAATACTTCAAAAACAAAAGTCGACTTCGATTTAGAAAATACAGATATGGCAAACTGAATATAACAGATATAGGCTATATCATTCCTGTAAATAACCGTCATTTTGAACTTCCAATTTTTTTTTCATTATGTTTGCCTAATGCTTTTGGATAGATCACTCTTAACGTTTTCAGTTTTATTTTGTATTACTTTTACGGTCAGCAAAGCCCAAAATACGTTTATACCCCTTAATTCTCACACCAATTATTATACCGACAGAAGGGATATTAGCGGTTTAAATTTTCAAACCATTACAGCATTAAAACCCTATCCACGAACAAACATTGGCCACTCAAAAAACCGACACCTCAACCCCGACTCAAGCAAAAAAGGGCACGCTTATGGAAATCGCTATTTTAAGACCGAAAATTATGAATTTTCAAATCGCAAGCTTTCAGTTATAGACTCCTTAAAGGCTTGGGCCGCTTTCAAAAAAAGAATATATGCAGTGCCGTCGGCCTTTTATTTAGCAAAATCCCGGGATTTTATTTTAGGCATCAATCCTATTTTTGGTTTCTCATGCGGTAAATCATTAAGCGAAACTACCTTTCAAAACACAAGGGGAATAGAAGTAAGAGGGAGTATTGATGGCAAGGTTGGGTTTTATTCGGCAATTACCGAAAACCAATTTAGGTTTCCAAACTATTACCAGCAGCAAATCGATAGCACGGGTGTTATTCCCGGTATTGGGTTTCATAAAAAATTTGGTTTACGTGCCCACGATTTTTTTTTAGCTAAGGGATATATTACATTTTCGCCAACTAAACATATTGGTATGCAATTTGGGCATGATCAAAATTTTATTGGCAATGGATACAGAAGCTTAATTCTATCCGACTATAGCAATCCTTACTTGTTTTTAAAAGTAAACACCAAAATTTGGCGTATTAATTACCAAAATTTATTTACCCAACTCAGCGATTTTTCATACCAATCGGGCAATGGAAATGGCATTAAGCCAAAGTACTTTGTAAACCATTACTTAGGTATTGCCTTGCTTAAAAACCTGAACATAGGATTTTTCGAATCGGTTGTTTACGACCACGGCGATTCAAATAAATCGGGTGCATTTGATCTTAATTATTTAAACCCCATCATATTTTATCGCGCTATCGAACACAATCTTAATAGCAGCGACAATGTAATTGTAGGTTTGGATTGGAAATGGAATATCAAAAAGAAATTTTCGTTTTATGGGCAGTTCATACTAGATGAATTTTCAAAAGATTCGCTACTAAAACGAACCGGATGGTGGGCTAACAAATATGGTGTTCAGGCTGGTTTAAAATATATAAATGGCTTTACTGTTAAAGGGCTCGATCTTCAATTGGAGTTTAATACCGTGAGACCCTATACTTATACGCATTTCAAAAAAAGTCAAAATTATATACAGTATAATCAAGCCCTTGCCCATCCCTTTGGGGCCAACTTTAAGGAAATTGTATTTATGGCGCGCTACAACCCAATTTATAGATTATTTATTGAAATTGGCTATATAAAGGTTATAAAAGGATTAGATAGCACAAGCCAAAGCATGCATTTTGGGGGTAATATATTAAGCACATATGACCATCGCCCCTACGAGTCGGGTCATAAAATTGGGCAAGGCGTAAAAGCGGATTACACAATTGCTTTTATTTCGGCTTCGTATATGATGGCTCATAATTTATGGATAGACATGCGGGCCAATTTAAGGCATGTAAAAAGTGATGTATTACGCTTCGAAAACAACTCTACCTGGTATCAGATTGGTGTTAGACTGAATATAAATGCGCGTAATTATGATTTTTAGCCGCGGTTGATTAAAACGAAAAATAACAATATCATCAAATTTTCAATTTACTTTTGCCTCTGCTATGATTAGTGTTATAATTCCGATTTTTAACGAGGAAAAGAATATCCCCTTACTATTTGATAGGCTAACGCAAGCCTTAAAAACTACCAACCAATCGTTTGAACTTATATACATTAATGATGGCAGTAAAGACAATTCGCTTTCAATAATCAAAAATTTGGCAGAGGTGCATTCCTTTGTAAAGTTTATTAATTTTAGTAGAAATTTCGGACATCAAATTGCGGTATCGGCAGGTTTAGATTTGTGCAAAGGCAGCGAGGTTTTGATTATTGATGCTGACGGGCAAGACCCACCCGAGCTAATTCCTCAATTATATTCAAAACTAAAAGAGGGATTCGAAATAGTGTATGCCAAACGAAACTCTCGAAAAGGAGAATCCATCTTAAAACTTATAACGGCCAAATGGTTTTATAAAATTATGGCAAGGCTAACATCTATTGATATACCACTTGATACCGGCGATTTCAGAATTATACATCGCAAAGTGGTTGATCAAATTAATAAAATGCCCGAAAAGCAAAAATTCCTGCGCGGGCAAATGGCCTGGGTAGGGTTCAGGCAATCCTTTGTTATGTACGATCGCGATGAACGAATGAATGGAAATACAGGATACACGTTTCGCAAAATGTTTCGTTTGGCTATGGATGGCATCACTTCCTTTTCTAATTTCCCCTTACGCGTAGCCACTATTTCTGGGTTTGTTTGTGCCATCCTTGGATTTTTTCTTATTGTATATACCCTATATAGCCGTTATGTTCTTAAAGATTACGAGCCTGGCTGGTCATCGTTAATGATTACTATTGTATTTATTGGGGGTATACAACTCATCGGAATTGGTATAATTGGTGAATATATTAGCCGCATTTACGACAATATTAGAAACCGTCCATTGTATATTGTGGACGAAACAAATTGCGAATAAGGCATTGTTGCTATTGTTTACTCCCGTATTAAAGTAGGTTTATAAAATGCATACACTTGAACCTTTCTACCAATGGCTGCATATTTACAAATCGGAGGACGATTCACGCTCGCCTTTTTATAAGCAACACCATTCGGAGTTATATTATACCAATACAATTTATGGGCATTATATACATCCGCAATGGGATAATTGCGGCACCGAAACCCTTTATCTTAAAGTATTAAATGCCGACTACGACCGCGGCTATATTATACTTGAACTCATAGGCGAATGGAACGATTGTATAAACAACGACATCATGTTTTTGAAGCGCGATGTTATTGATATTTTCGTAAATGAGGGGATTACTAAATTTATAATACTTGGCGAGTATATACTTAATTTCCACGCCTCTGGCGATGAATATTACGAAGAGTGGTTTCAAGATGTGGAAGATGGATGGATTGCGTTTGTAAATTTCAGAGAACATGTTTTGGATGAGTTTTCTAAATTTAAAATAGATTATTTCGTCAATTATGGAGGCGAATTAGATGCCTTGGATTGGAGAAAAGGCACACCCATATCTGTATATAAAACAGTTTTAGAGGTTTTAACCAAACGATTAAACTAAACCAATTCGTCTATAACTACAGGATCACAATTCTTTTGGGATAAATATTTCAAAATAGTTTCTGTACACCTCAAAAAAAATACCTTTGTTCTCAATATTAATAGCAACAAAACAATTATGTCAAAAACAGTAAGTGAGTTAGAGCCAAATGGCCTTTGGAGCCATTTTTCAGAATTAAATTCTGTTCCTCGTCCATCAAAAAAGGAAGAAAAAATCATTGCCTTTATCGTTGCGTTTGGAAATTCGCTTGGCTTAGAAACCGCTCAAGATGAAATAGGAAATGTAATTATTAAAAAACCGGCAAGCAAAGGAATGGAAACCAAGCAAACCATTGTATTGCAAAGCCATTTAGATATGGTGCATCAAAAAAACGCTAGCACCCAATTTGATTTTGAAACCCAGGGTATAGAAATGCGAGTTGATGGAGATTGGGTAATGGCCAATGGCACAACGCTTGGAGCCGACAATGGAATAGGTGTAGCCTCAATCATGAGCGTGCTTTCATCTACAACCATTGAGCATCCATCCATCGAAGCTTTGTTTACCATTGATGAAGAAACAGGAATGACTGGTGCCTTAAACCTAAAAGGTGGTTTATTAAACGGAAAAATATTATTAAATTTAGATACCGAAGACGACAATGAACTAACCATAGGCTGTGCCGGTGGCATTGATGTTACCGCTACTGGGAGTTATACTTTAGAAGCTGTTCCTCCAAATACGAGTGGATATAGAGTGTTGGTTAAAGGGTTAACGGGCGGACATTCAGGAATGGATATTTATAAAGGGAGAGGCAATGCCAACAAGATTATGAATCGTGTATTGCTTAAATTATCTGAAAACTACGGCATTCAAATTGGAAGTATAGATGGAGGAAGTTTACGCAATGCCATACCAAGAGAGTCTATGGCCGAATTTGTTATTCCTGAAAAAGAAGAAAAAGCCTTAGATTGGTTTATTAAAACCTTTGAAACGGAATTAAAACTTGAACATAATACCACCGACCCTAATCTTTCGATTACGCTTGAAAAAGGAGATACTTTTTTTAAGGTGATGCAAAAAGGGTTTCAGTTTAAATTGCTTAAAAGTTTATATGCAAGTGCAAATGGAGTTTACAGAATGAGTCCAGATATTATGCACTTGGTTCAAACATCAAATAATTTAGCAAGAGTATTGGTTAAAAATGGCGAATATTCTATCCAATGCTTAACCCGAAGCTCTGTAGATAGCGAAAAAATGGACTTGGCCAATTCGTTGCGTTGCACATTCGAACTCATTGGCGCTAGGGTCGAATCTAAAGGATCATACCCAGGATGGGCACCTAAACCAGATGCCGAAATTGTAAAAATAATGGGCTCATTGTACAAGGAATTATATAAGGAAAATGCCCTAATTGGTGCTTGTCATGCCGGTTTGGAATGCGGCATTTTAGGGGCCAATTACCCTGATATGGAAATGATATCTTTCGGTCCAAATATAAGAGGTGCCCATTCGCCCGACGAAAAAGTTCAAATTAGCTCCGTTCAAAAATATTGGGCTTTCTTTTTAGAAACCTTAAAAAGAATACCTGAACAGAATTAAGGCCAATGATTCGTTTTTTTACAATCCTCTTTGTTTTATCTCTATTTTATTCGAATGGTACTTGTCAAAATTTACCCTCCGATGATTTAGTATTACGCCCCGAAAAAAGTATGTTCCAAAAAACATCGACCTACCAGGACGTCATGTTTTTTTTGAATGCTCTAAAAAAATCGAGCGACAAGATTACTATTTTTAGCATGGGGAAAAGTTTAGAGGGTAAAGATATTCCGGTTGCTATATTAGCAAATCCATTAATAACCACACCCGAAGCGGCTAAAAAATCAGGTAAAGCAGTTGTGTATATCCAGGGAAATATACATGCAGGTGAAGTAGAGGGCAAGGAATCGGTTATGATGCTTATGCGCGACATATTGCTAGGCGATAAA
>CANMPY010000068.1 GCA_947499775.1 Bacteroidota bacterium
TTGATAAAAACGGAAGAATTATCGCCAAAGGGTTGCGTGGCGAAGAATTAGATTCTAAATTGGCAGAATTATTTAAGTAATACAGATTTAATGTTGAGTTAACTTAATTGTAATATTAATAGGCGATTTTTGATGAAAGATTTTAATAAAAAAATGCCCCCAAAAATATTGATTGTTGATGATGAGCCGGATATTCTTGAATTCATTAAATACCTACTCGAACGCGAAGCGTATTCTATAGAAATAGCGACAAATGGCATTGAAGCCATCCAAAAATCGAGATCCTTTAAGCCCGAACTGATTCTTATGGATGTGATGATGCCGATGATGGATGGGATTGAAGCATGCAGGCAAATTAAATTGTATCCTGATACTAAAAATATATTTATCATGTTTCTTACGGCGCGGTCCGAAGAGTATTCGGAAATAGCAGGGTTTGAAGCGGGTGCCGATGATTATATCCATAAACCAGTAAAGCCTAGAGTACTTCTTAGTCGTATTAAAGCCATTTTGAAACGAGGGAAAAATCCAGACTACGAACATACAGTACTTACCGTTGGGGATTTAGTTATTGATAGATCTTCCTATTCTGTATCTATTAAAGATGAGAAAATGATTTTGCCTAAAAAAGAATTCGATCTCCTTTTTTTATTAGCAACAAAGCCAGGTAAAGTTTTTAATCGCGAAAAAATATTGTCGGAAGTATGGGGGGATGATGTATTTGTTGTTGACCGCACTATTGATGTTCATATCAGAAAAATTCGAGAAAAAATAGGTGAAAAATTAATTTCAACACTAAAAGGAGTGGGGTATAAATTAGAAGGATAAGGTTTTGAACACTATCAAGTCCACGAGGTAATTAATTTTTTTATAGTAAACTTGCAGAAAAATATACTGCATTTGAATTCTCTTTTTAAGTTTTTTACTCTAATACTATTAATGACAGGTTTACCTGACGTTAAGGCTCAAGATACAACCAAATCCAAGGGGACATCCTTAACGTATTCAGGATATATTGAAACGTATTACAGTTACGATTTTAGTAATCCAATATCACATCAAAGACCCTCTTTTTTTTATAGTTATAACCGTCATAATGAGGTAAATATGAATCTTGGGTTTATAAAAGCAAATTATCAAAGCCAGAAAGTCAAAGCTAATATAGCATTAATGGCTGGTACATATCCTCAGTATAATTTATCGAACGAGCCTCAGGCAATGCGAAATATTTTTGAAGCAAATGTAGGATTGAAGGTTACTGATAAATCAAACCTTTGGCTAGAGTTAGGCATTATGCCTTCACATATTGGCTTTGAAAGTGCAATAGGAAAAGAGTGTTGGAATTTATCGCGAAGTATATTGGCCGACAATTCACCATATTACGAATCAGGCGCTAAATTATCCTATACATCAATCGATGAGAAGTACTATTTAGCCTTACTTTATCTTAACGGATGGCAGCGTATTAAGCGCATTGAGCAAAATCAAACTCCAGCTTTTGGAAGTCAAATTAGCATAAAACCATCCGATAAAATCATCCTTAATTGGAGTACATATATTGGAAATGAGCAAGTCGATACCATTCAGAAATGGCGATTTTTTAATAACTTTTATGGTGTGCTTGACCTTACCAAAAATCTTGACTTGATTTTAGGATTTGATATTGGCGTTCAGCAAAAAAGAGATTCAACGTTAAAATTAACAAAAGGAATGGATAAGTGGTTTTCTCCAATTCTTATTTTGCGGTATACTACATCAGCCAAAACACGATTAGCTTGTCGTGTTGAATATTATAGCGATCCTCGACAAGTGATTATACAAACAGGAACTCCTAATGGTTTTAAAACGATGGGCTATTCATTAAACTACGATTATTGTCCTTTTGAAAATGCAATGATGCGCATAGAAGCAAGGCAGCTAATAAGCAAAGACAAAATTTTTGAGTCCACGTCAAATCAAAATATTTATCTCACAACATCCTTTGCCATAAGCTTTTAGTTAAAGTTGGTTCCCGTTTTTCATGCAATTACACCAGCACAATAGCATTTATAATGAGTATAGGGCGAACAAGCATTAATTGAGCCTCATTAAAAAATAGTATTTTTGTTCTATGTCAAATCGTGTTGCAGTTTTTCCAGGAACCTTTGATCCTTTTACTAATGGACATTATGATATTGTTTTAAAGGCGCTTAAGCTTTTCGACGTTGTTTATATTGCAATTGGGCATAACGCCAATAAAAAACATCTTTTTTCCATCGAAAAAAGAATGGAGTGGATTAAAGCAGTATTTAAAAACCAGCCTAGAGTTAAAGTTGATTCTTATACGGGATTAACAAGTGCTTTTTGTAAAAAAAATAATATCGAATTTATTGTTCGAGGCCTACGTACCAGCTATGATTTTGAGTATGAGAAACAAATAGCAAGGGTTAACGAACATTTAAACGAAGGCATGCTCAATGTATTTTTAATAAGTGACGAGAAGGTAAGCTCGGTAAGCAGTACCATCGTTCGTGATTTAATTATTTACCAAGGCGATTATAAAAGTTTTATACCAAAAGAGGTTGTAATTGATGTAGAACATCTTTAATGGTTGGGTATGTATCTAATTCAATTGCATTCTTAAAATTCTCCCATTTAACTTCAGTAATATCTTCTTCAAGCTGAGGTTTTAGTATTTCGTTGCCCTGGTAGGCCATCCAATACCAATAGCAGGTTTTTAACACCCAATTTTCATTTAAATAATAAACGTGGTATGTTTTTTTTAGAGATTTAAGTATATGTAAGTTACTTATACCACATTCTTCTTCCACCTCGCGTATAGCACCCTCTTGCTTGCTTTCGCCCTTTTCTAATTTCCCTTTAGGCAAATCCCATTTACCTAATCGTTTTATAAGTAATATTTCCTTATTTGGATTGATAACTAATCCGCCTGCAGCATTTACTAACTTAAAATAGGACTTTATGTGAGTTAATATTTCGCGTTTGTTGCCATAGAGAAGCGCTGTATATGAACTGGTATTAAGAAATAAATCGACCACTTTGTTAAGCGTTTCTTTACTTGGGTCGTTAAATACAGTATCATATCCTTCGTGAAATTTATTAGAAATTTTTAATTGATTTTGTTGGTAAAAAATGGTTTTCATACTTTAATACGTGTAAGTTTGCCTCAAGACTATGGATTCGGAAATTTCATCAAAAATAGCCCAATATTTATTGGAAGCAAAGGCCGTTAAACTCAACCCTGAGAACCATTTTAACTGGGCCTCAGGTTGGAAATCACCCATTTATTGCGATAACCGGGTTACACTTTCGTATCCTCAAATTCGTAAATATATAAAGCATGCTTTAGCAAATTCTATTCTTCAAAAATTTCCAGATGTCGAAATTTTAGTTGGAGTAGCTACAGCTGGCATTGCTATTGGTGCATTAGCGGCTGATGAATTGAATTTGCCATATGCCTATGCCAGACCAAAACCTAAAGAACACGGTTTAAAAAATCAGATTGAAGGAAAAATAGAGTTAGGCCAAAAAATAGTGGTTATTGAAGATTTGATATCTACTGGAGGGAGCAGTTTAAAAGTGGTAGACTATCTAAGAGAAAACGGACATACTGTTTTGGGGATGGCTGCAATATTTACTTACGGGTTCGAAATAGCTGATGAAAAGTTTAACGAAGCTAACTGTCCATATTTCACATTGAGTAATTATTCAGTACTTATTGATGAAGCTTTAAAAGCGGGATTCGTAAATGAAGCTCAATTGAGTAGCTTAAGCGATTGGCGCAATAATCCATCTGCTTGGAAACAGTCTTAAACTACGTATTGATTTGAGAATAAGCAATTGACTTATTTGCAATATTTGTCAATAAATTCTTTAGCCAAAGCGCCACACTGTTTAAATTCGCGACACGCATCGGCAGTGTTTCCAAGGTTTAGTTCTGCAATTCCTAAATTATAATGTAAAAGTTCAACTTCCTTATAATTATGGCTCAAGGCTATAAGTAAATCATTTTTTGCTCTGCCATATTCCTTTATTTCTAGATTAAAAACACCTCTATCAAAATAAAGTCGGGCGTCATTTTTATTAAGCCTAATAGCTTGGGTAAAATCTTCGATAGCGGCACCAAAAATTTCTAATTCAGCATAGGCTTCACCTCGTTTTAGGTATGCTATATAATTGTTCTTTTGGTTAATTAAATAAACGGTATAATCTTCAATTGCTTTTTTATAGTTGTTTACCGAATAATGATAATGCCCCCGTGTTAAAAATAAGTCAATATTATCTGGGTCAAGATTAATGGCTCTTGATATATCGCTAATTGCGCCAACAGTATCTTGAAGCTTAATTTTTACACTGCTTCGCGTGGCATAATCTGCATAAGTAGTTGGGTCGAAAACAAGATATGATTCTAAATCCTTTTTAGCTTGGTCGAGTAAGTTAAGCTTAATAAAGGTATGACTTCTTGCCAAATATCCATCGGGTAAGTTGGGTTGCATGGCCACATAAGTATTGTAATCGAGGAGTGATTTAGTGTAATCTTTGGTTAAATAAAATAATAAACCTCGGTTAAAGTAGGCATCAGTCAATTTAGGGTTGAGGCTAAGGGCTTTGTTAATGTCTGTAAAAGCTTCTGAAAAGGATAATAATTCACCATACACAGAGCCCCGACCAAGGAGGGCATCTGCTAGGTTTGGTTGAATGTCGAGTGCTGCTGAATAATCTTTTATTGCTCCTAACATATTTCCTTCTGCCATTTTATTATTTCCGCTTTTCAACCATGCCTCGGCCGTTTGCGAATACGATATTTGGAACAAGAGCAGTGTAAGACCTAAAAAGATTAGTTTCTTCAACATTTAATAAATAATATAATAAGTAAGTGGGCAAAGCTAAGTTGAATTAGAGCCATAACGATGAAAGAGGGCGCAACTAATTTCCACACCATTGGGTATTAATACATATTATTGTACATTTAATTTTTACGGTTAAAATGAACACAAAACGACAAAAATTATTCATCATATTAGGAGGGTTTTTTATTTTAAACGCCATGCTTGCTGAGTTTATTGGTGTGAAAATAATTTCATTAGAAGCTAATATGGGCTGGCAACTGTTTAATATTTCGCTCTTTGGGTCCATATTCTCTTTCGATCTTACAGCAGGCGTTATTTTATGGCCAGTCGTTTTTGTAATGACTGATATTATTAATGAACATTTTGGAATTAGAGGGGTGAAGTTTTTATCATGGTTAACATCGGCACTAATCGTTTATGCATTTATTATAGTTTATTTGGTTATCAATTTAGCGCCAGCCACTTGGTGGCCCAATTCACAAACTGAGCAAGGTGTGCCTGATATGCAATTGGCTTTTAAAGCAATTTTTGGTCAAGGGTTATGGATTATTATTGGGTCGCTCATTTCGTTTATGGTTGGCCAACTATTAGATGCTATGATTTTTCAAAAGATTAAAAAAATGTTTGCCGATAAAATGCTATGGTTAAGAGCAACAGTTTCTACCTTATTTTCACAATTTATCGATAGCTATTTGGTGCTTTTTATAGCTTTTTATATTGGGAACAACTGGAGTATGCAACAAGTATTAGCTATTGGGACAGGAAATTATATCTATAAATTTTGTATTGCACTGCTCATGATACCTTTATTGTACGGTGTGCATTGGGGCATAAAAAAATATTTAGAAAAGGATAATCCGGCCATAGATTAGTGGGCCGATACTTAATTTATTAATCGACTAATGCCAGCCTTTGCGCGCTGCTCGAGGCTATTGACATATTCTTTATTTTTATTAAAGTTCAATGCATTTGTGTAGTATTTTTTAGCATTAATCAAATTGCCTTGTTCTTCATAAATCGTTCCCATTTCGATACAGGATGCCATTGCAAAATAGTAAGGTAAATTTTTACCCAAATTTATACATTTCTGAAAATAGTCAAGGGCCTGGGTATACTTTTTTTCTTTCTGACTAATGCGGGCTAATCGGTATATGAATTCTAACTGATCGCGCAACTCTGAATAGTTCTTGTTCGATTTGCCTTCTAATTCCTTGTAGGATCGTTCATAATACCCGCCATCGAATAATAAGCGTGCCCTTAAGAGTGAAATATTCGGGATAGTATTATGTTTTGCATTATTGGCTGCTTGCTTGTCTTCATCGGTAAATTCATAACCAAGAGTTGTGATTTTAACCATATAAACTTTGTAGTTAGTATAGTCGCCATTAATTAAGTAATACCAAGCCAATTTCTGGCAAGCGCTTTTCAGGTAATGCCTTCCTTTGAAATGTTTAATATATGAAATCAAATAGAGGTCTGCGTCTTTGTCGAGCCTACTCAATTTTGCTACTCCTAATAAATAGTCCAAAAATTTGAGATTGGTGTAATCAGCTCCAGTTGGCCTATTGCTCAGAATCCCAATAGCCTGCTCATTATCGCCAGTTTTTATTAAAAAGGAAGATCGTAAATAGGTGCTAAATAAATTAGTCTTCCAATCGTTGGTGCAGTTACTTATAATATCCCATCCTTTTTTTTCATTATGCAAGATTAAATGATACATCCCACCTTGAAATATTTGAGCTTCTAATTTAAAATACTTCAATTCCGAATCATCATCTGTTTGGATATTAGCCATTTTGCCAATGCGGTTCATTCCACTTCTTACCGAGGCTTTTACACCAAACATATTTATTATCCATTTAAACGATGCTGGTGCACTTCCCGAAAACGTTTCTATAACCCCCATTATAGTATTATTGGGCAAAAATTTTGGATATTTTACGGCATTGTTTTTTAAAGTGATGTAACTGTCGCGAATGGTTGATCCTGCTGAAAAAAAATCGTTAAATTTGGTTTGGGTTATGCCATAATAAAATAATAATTGACCTTTAAAAAATTGAGTATAGGCTGTTTTCCCTCCTAGTTTTTCAATTTGCTTTAGTTTAATGGGGATCGATTTTTTTAAAGCTTTATAACTGTTTTCATTTTCAGAGCTAAATACATCAATAATTTCTTCAAGCCCTAATAAATAATAGGCATAGGCATTTTGAGGGTTTTTTTCAATTTCTGCATTAAGCCGTATGGCCGCCTTTGGGAGTTTTAATTTAAAAATATCATCAAAGGATTGATTGCAGTTTTTATTAAAATCAATTCGAGCTGTTGCTGGTCCTACCAACAAGAGCAGAAAAGTGAATATGCTGATTTTAATCCGATTCATAGGTAAACAAAAAAGGATTGGTTAGCCCAATCCCTTTATTAATAATGGTGAATGATTTTATTCTTCTCCTTCTTTTTTTGCTCCTAAACGACGGCGCGCTTTCGGTTTTTCTTCTTCTTCAATAATTTCTTCTTCAATTCCTGCAAGTTTAGCATCTATTAATACTCTACCACAATGTTCGCAAATAACTATTTTTTTATACGATTTGATATCTGCTTCTAATTGAGGAGGCATTTTTGCAAAACACCCACCGCATGAAGAACGCAAAATAGGCGCAACAGCAATCCCATTTTTTACATTTAAACGAATTCTATTGTATGCCTTTATTAGTTTTTCTTCAACATGTTTTTCAACTTCGTTTCTGTCAACTAGTATCAAGGCTTCTTCTTTTTCAGTTTCGGCTACAATATCAGTTAATTCTGATTTCTTATGTTCTAAATCAATGATTCGCGTTTCTAAACCATTTTTTACCCCATCAACGAGGTCGTTTTTTTCAACTATTAGTCTGTTGGTGTCGTTTATTCTTTTTTCGGCAGCCAATATTTCTAACCCTTGAAGTTCAATTTCTTTGTTCAAGGCATCAAATTCACGGTTATTCTTAACGTTGTTTAATTGATCGGTATATTTTTTAATAAACGCGTTTGAGTCTTTAATTTTTTCGGTATTGGTTTTGATTTTTTCATTAAGCTCTTCAATTTCAATGCTCATGTTTGCAATTCTGGTTTGCAATCCTGCAAGTTCATCTTCGAGGTCTGATACTTCCATTGGAAGTTCACCTCTAACGGCTCTTAGTTTATCTAATTTGCTGTCAAGTGCTTGAACATTAAAAAGCGCTTTTAATTTGTCTTCTACTGAAAAGGATTTTTGTACTGCCATTAATAATAATAATTAACCGGATTGGTGTTGG
>CANMPY010000069.1 GCA_947499775.1 Bacteroidota bacterium
TTGTCAACGACTTAATAGGAACTAATTTTCACCCAATAAATATTTTTTATGTTGCCTCAAATTCGTGGTTTGGAACTGATTTCGACATAAGTAAAATAATATTACCTGTTGGTATTTCATTTTTTACATTTCAAACCCTAAGTTATACTATAGATGTGTATCGACACCACATTAAGCCTGCTAAAAACATTTTGGATTTTGGTTTTTTCGTAACTTATTTTCCTCAATTAATTGCTGGTCCTATAGTTAGAGCCGCAGATTTTCTGCCTCAGATAGCCAAAAAATTCACTTTGACTGAACGCGAATTAGGCCATGCAATATTTTTAATAATGAGTGGATTTATTAAAAAAACGGTAATATCTGATTATATAAGTATAAATTTTGTAGATCGTGTTTTTGATGACCCTCAATTGTATTCAGGATTTGATAATTTAATGGCTGTTTATGGGTATGCCATTCAAATTTATTGTGATTTTTCTGGCTATAGCGATATGGCCATAGGGATTTCATTATTATTAGGATTTAGACTGCCACTTAATTTTAATTCGCCCTATGTTTCCCTATCTATTACCGAATTTTGGAGGCGTTGGCATATCTCCTTAAGTACATGGCTAAAAGATTATTTATATATTTCACTTGGTGGCAACCGATTTGGTAAAATTAGAACCTATATAAATCTACTCATTACCATGCTACTTGGAGGTCTTTGGCATGGAGCGGCTACAAAGTTTATAATTTGGGGTGCTCTACATGGCGGTGCTTTGGCCATTCATAAAATGTATTTAGAATATGTTCCATGGGCAGGAAAACAAAACAGTAAACTCTATAATATATTAGCTGGTTTGGTCACATTTCATTTTGTATGTTTCTGCTGGATATACTTTAGGGCCGACGATGTGCCATCTGTAAAACTCATGTTAACCAGAATTTTTACGAATTTTTCACTACCCGATGTATGGTTAAAAATGCAATCATACTGGAAAGTATTTAGTTTTATTTTAATAGGGTATAGCCTGCATTTTATTCCAAAACATTTAAAACTAACCTTGGAAGAACGGTTTAGTTTATTGCCAATGTTAATAAAGGTAGGAGTGGTTGTAGTTATCATTATTTCAGCATATCAAGTAGCAAGCAGTGAAGTGCAACCTTTTATCTATTTCCAATTTTAGAGCTTAGCACGTATCTAATACGAAGTATGACTTCGAAATAAAGGCAAACTCAAATTGTAATTAATAGGCTTACCTTTGTGCCTATGGCCGGAGGCAATGATAAACATATGGATTGGGTGGAAGCACAAATTATAGAAGTGCTGAAAGAACGTCCCGGTAAGCGGATGAATTACAAGCAGATTTCATCAAGATTGGGATTTTTTTCCAAATCGGATCGCGAAATTACGGATAAGGCGCTAAAGGGTCTATCATCGAAAAAAGCAATTACTGAGCAACCTACAGGAAGCTTTTTTGTACAAGAAGTTTCTCAATTTTTAGAAGGAAAAATCGAATTCAATAAACGTGGCGCAGGATATTTATTAACGCCCGAATTTGAACCTGATATTCATATCCCACCAGGGAGCACTTGGCCTGCTTTAAATTGGGATATAGTGCAAGTTGAAATGGTTTCAACTAGGCGTAAAGATAAGCCTGAAGGCCGAGTCGTTAATGTAGTGCGTAGGGCAAAAGAAGAATATGTTGGTGTTGTGCAAGTATCTGATGGTTTTGGTTTTTTTGTACCAGACGATACCCGTGGGCATACCGATTTTTTTATTCCTAAAGATAAATTAAGGGGGGTGAAAAATAATTATAAGGCCATTGTAAAGTTGACTGATTGGCCAAGAATGGCCAAAAACCCCAATGCCGAAGTTATAAATGTTTTAGGTAAAGCAGGTGAACACGCTACTGAAATTCATGCCATATTGTTTGAATTTGGCTTGAATCCAGAGTTTCCAAGAGCAGTGATGGGTGAAGCCGATAAAATACCCATGATTATTCCTGAAGCTGAGATAGCTAGCCGTAAAGATTTTAGGCAAACGCTCACTATTACAATTGATCCTGCAGATGCCAAGGATTTTGACGATGCCATTTCGTTTAAAGTTTTGGGAGAAAATAAATTTGAAATTGGGGTGCATATAGCAGATGTTTCTCATTTTGTAACCGAGGGTTCATTGTTGGATAATGAGGCTTACGCCCGGGCTACATCGGTCTATTTGGTTGATAGGGTAGTGCCAATGTTGCCAGAAAAAATTTCGAATCAACTTTGCTCATTGGTGCCTAATGAAGATCGTTTATGTTTTGCGGCGGTATTTGAACTGGATGGCAATGGCAAAATTTTAAAAGAATGGTTTGGTAAAACAGTTATTCACTCACACCGGCGGTTTAGCTATGAAGAAGCTCAGGAAATACTGGAAGTTGGTGAAGGAGAATTAGCTACTGAATTAATAACTTTAAACAAAATTGCCAAAAATTTAAAAGAAGAACGTTATAAGCAGGGCGCTATTTCTTTTGAAACCGAAGAGGTTAAATTTAAACTTGATAAATTAGGGAGACCTATAGAAGTGATTAAAAAAGTGAGGAAAGATGCTCATAAATTGGTTGAAGAATTTATGCTCTTGGCAAATAAACGGGTAGCAACCTTGGTTAATGTGAAATATAAACCATATTCCATTCCATATCGATTACATGAGCCGCCAGTGCCAAGTAAAATGAATGAATTTGCAGCAACAGCTTCAAGGTTTGGTTTCAAAATTAATACCGAATCACAAGATGAATATATAAAAAGTATAAATGCCATGACTGCTGAAATAGAAGGGACGCAGGCTTCAACTATTTTACAACCCCTCGCTATTCGAAGCATGGAAAAAGCATTTTATACCACTAAAAAATCCGGACATTTTGGTTTAGGATTCGATTATTATGCCCACTTTACCTCTCCAATTCGCCGTTATCCCGATTTATTAGCCCACCGGTTTTTATTTCAGATGTTAACTAAAGTATCGCCTATTAATCAAGAAAGTCTTGAGGCAGCATGCAAATGGAGCAGTGAACGGGAGCAGAAAGCAGTTGAAGCCGAAAGAGCCTCTATTAAGTACAAACAAACCGAATATATTTCTCAGTTTATTGGGGATGCTTTTGATGGAATTGTAACCGGAATTACTGAATGGGGTATTTATGTTGAAATAATTGAAAATAAATGCGAAGGCATGATTCGTTTAAAGGATATGACCGACGATATTTATGAGTATTTCGAACAAGGCCGATATGTTTTAGGCATGCGAAAAGGAATTAAACACCAGATTGGCGATATAGCCAAAATTAGGGTGAAACGAACCAACATTCCAAAACGTTTGGTCGATTTTGAATTTGTTTGAGTTCACAATTCAATATACCAAAGAGAGTTAATGGGTGCTACTAAGGAGTGAAAAGCGCATTACTCAACTATTCAAAAACCCTTTTTAAGCCAATATAAATTCTTTAAACGTAATAGATACCTTTGCATCGCTGAATACACTTAAATGCAAACCTTTTTAAAATATCAAAAGAAAATTGAAAACGAATTCCATGGAAATCCCTTTTCGGGTACTCCTCAGAATTTATACGATCCTTTAAATTATATTTTAGGATTAGGAGGGAAAAAAATTCGTCCGGTATTAGCTTTAATAGGGTGTGAGCTGTATTCAGGACAAATAGAAAAAGCAATTCCTGCGGCTTTAACGGTTGAGGTATTTCATAACTTTTCATTGATTCATGATGATATAATGGACAAAGCTCCGGTGCGAAGAGGTAAACCAACGGTTCATGAAAAGTGGGATACGAATACGGCTATACTTTCTGGTGATTTGATGGTGGTTAAAGCTTATGAAATGCTTTTAAAATCAGAACAGATTTTTTGGCCTGAACTCTTTTTGGTTTTTAATAAAACGGCAGCAGAGGTATGTGAAGGCCAGCAAATGGATATGAATTTTGAAACCCAAATGGATGTAACCGAAACGGACTATTTGGATATGATTCGTTTAAAAACATCGGTTTTGCTTGGTTGTAGCCTTAAAATGGGTGCTATTGTAGCCAATGCCTCTCAAGAAGAAGCCTTAAAAATATATAATCTAGGGGTAAATATGGGCATTGGATTTCAGTTAATGGACGATTATCTCGATGCTTTTGGAACTCCTGAATTGGTGGGTAAACAGACAGGTGGAGATATATTGACTCATAAAAAAACCATCATGGTTATTAAGGCCATGCAAAAGCAAACATTCAGACTTTATTTGAGGATAAACATATAAGCGATAAAAATAAAATAGAAGATGTTAAATCTCTGTTTATAAAAACCGGTTCGGATGTTTATTTGAAAACATTATCTGAAAAATATTTTGATTTGGCTTCGCAAAATTTGAAGGATATAAAAGTGGAAGAATCAAAAAAATCGGACTTGCACGATTTGTTGGTTTATTTGCAACATAGAAGTTTTTAAAAATTTTCAATAAAAACTTCCTAGATTATTGAAAATTTGATTGTTTAGAAATAAAAAATGGAAAATCTTTCCACAAATATCCCCTTGGCCGAAAGAGTAAGGCCAATAACTTTAGATGAATTTATTGGGCAGGAGCATTTACTAGGGGTAGGCAAGCCAATACAAAAATTAGCTGAGACAAATACGCCTCGAAGTTTAATCCTATGGGGGCCTCCTGGTGTAGGCAAAACTACTTTGGCTCAATTGCTCTCAAAATCGTGGCATATGCCCTTTTACAATCTAAGTGCTATTAGTTCGGGTGTTAAAGATTTGCGAGATGTTATTGCCGATGCTACCACAATTGGGGGCGTATTATTGTTCATCGACGAAATACACCGTTTTAATAAATCGCAACAGGATGCATTGCTCGGCGCAGTTGAAAAAGGAATTATTACCCTCATTGGAGCAACTACCGAAAATCCAAGTTTTGAAGTAATTGGTGCATTGTTAAGCCGTTGTCAGGTATATATTTTAAAGGCTTTTGAAGAAAATGATTTAGATAAAATATTGAATAGAGCCATTGTTAAGGATGAGTATTTAAAATCAATAGTCATTGAGTTAAAAGAAAAAGAAGCTTTGTTTAGATTCACGGGCGGAGATGGCCGGAAACTATTGAATCTACTTGATTTGGTAGTTCAAACCTCTGTCGAAAAGGGGAAAGTTATAATTACGAATAAGGTGGTGGAGTTGGTATTGCAGCAAAAAATGGCCTTGTATGATAAATCAGGCGAACAGCACTACGACATAATATCAGCATTTATTAAAAGTATTCGAGGAAGCGACCCAAATGGGGCTGTTTATTGGTTGGCTAGAATGCTCAAGGGTGGCGAAGATATTAAGTTTATTGCTCGTCGTATGGTTATTTTAGCAAGCGAAGATATTGGAAACGCCAATCCGAATGCATTACTTATGGCCACGCAATGTTTTCAGGCCATACAAATGATAGGAATGCCTGAGGGTAGAATTATTTTAAGTCAAACCGCAATTTATTTAGCAACCTCAGCCAAAAGTAACGCATCCTATATGGCCATTGAGACCGCCATGGATTTGGTAAACAAAACTGGCGACCAGCCGGTTCCGCTTCATCTTCGAAATGCGCCAACTAAACTCATGAAATCAATGGATTATGGAAAGGATTATAAATACGCCCATCATTATGATCAAAGTTTTGTTGATATTGAGTTTTTGCCTGAATCACTCAGTTGTACTTTAATTTATGATCCTGGGAAAAACCTTAAAGAAGAAGAATTGAGGAAATTCTTAAAACAAAGGTGGGGCGAAAAATACGGGTATTAAAGTATATCCACCATTTCTCATCCAATTTATTGTATTACATTAATTCATTAACGCTTCAATTTCATCCACTTCAATGGGCATATTTATTTCATCCATTAAGTCAAAAGGCCCATTGCCCGTAATTAATAAATTGTTTTCAATACGAATGCCAATACCCTCTTCTTTAATATATATACCCGGCTCGCAGGTAAAAAGATTGCCGATTTGCATAGGCTCATAACGCATCCCAACATCGTGAACATCGATTCCTAAAAAGTGAGAGGTTCCATGCATAAAGTATTTTTTATAAGCCGGCCAAGCAGGATCTTCGTTTTTTATGTCATCCATTTTTAATAAGCCCAAATCAACCAACTCTTTTTCCATCAACTCTTTGCCTACAATTTTATGATAATCCATAAGCATAGTGCCAGGAACCAATAATTTGCTTGCCCCACGCATTACTCTTAAAACAGCATTATATACGTCTTTTTGACGTTGCGTAAATTTGCCGTTTACTGGAATTACCCTAGTCATATCAGATGCGTAATTGGCGTAGTCAACTCCGCAATCCACAAGAAGAAGATCTCCATCTTTGCATTGGCGATTATTCTCAACATAATGCAGCACACATGCCGATTCTCCACTAGCCACAATTGGGTGGAAAGAATGTCCCGTTCCACGGTTACTCAAATATTCATGTATAAGTTCTGCTTCTATTTCATATTCCCAAATCCCAGGTTTGGTGAATTTAAGAAGGCGCTCAAATCCTTTTTTTGAAATGCTAATGGCTTTGCGTGTTATATTAACTTCGGCTTCTGACTTTACACTTCTCAAACGCTGTAAATGTGTTGAGCTGCGTTCGAAATGGTGCAAAGGAAACCTGTTTTTTACTTCATTTACAAAGTCCAATTCATTATATGGAGATTTATAAGCAAAGCGATCATTTTCATTTAAAGGCAAATAAACAGATTTTGCCATATTAATAATGGGTCTTAATTTGTCCCAAAGATTTTCGTTCCAATGAATTTGAGAAATGCCTGAAACTTCAGTTGCATGTTCTTTGGTGTATTTGTATCCTTCCCATACTGCAATTTTATCGTTAGTTTGCTTTAGAAAAAGAGCTTCTCTAAATTCTTCAACGGCACAATCAGGGTAAATAATTAAAACGCTATCTTCTTGGTCAATACCACACAACCAAAATAAATTTGAGTTTTGCTTAAACGTATGAGAGGCATCGCCATTCAAAACGTATTCGTAATTACTTGTAAAAATGGCTATGCTATTTGGTTTTAGTATTTGCTTCAACCGTTCGCGGTTATGGATAAATAGGTGAGATCCTATTGGTTCGTATTTCATATTTAACGTATAATTTTTTTTTGTTTTTTTTTGAATATTTGAATGAACACCAAAATTGGGTCCAATCGTTTTGCAAAAAAACGATAAATTCGATTATATCCTTGAATTATTCGTAAAAACATTATCGCTTTCAAGGTCAAAAAAAATATATTTGCCACATTAATTGATAAAAAAATGAATTTAAAATTTAGTGTCATGATTAGTGCAGTTTTTTTAGGGCTAACCTATCAGAGTTGCAATCAGAACAAAGCCTTGATCCATGCTGGAATTAAAGTTGACTATATGGATACATCGGTATCTCCTGGCGACGACTTTAATGAATATTCAAATGGATTATGGTTGCAAAAAAACCCTGTACCGTTAACCGAGAGTCGATGGGGAAGTTTTAATGAAATAGGGGATAGAAATAGAGATCGATTGAGGTCAATAGTCAATGAAGTTTCATCTGATAAAAAAGCCAAAAAAGGTACTGACCGTCAGTTGGTTGGAACATTTTATAGAATAGCTTTAGATAGTTCTAAAGCCGATGCAGATGGATTAGCGCCAATTAAATCTCTACAAAATGAAATTATTGGAATTAAAACAAATGAAGATTTAATAAGAATAATTGCACGATTTCATAAAAAAGGGATTCCTTCTGGATTTGGGTTTTATGTAACTTCTGATTTGAAGGACAGTAAATTAAATAACCAGTATATAAGTCAGGGTGGATATAATTTGCCTGATAAAGATTATTTTTTTCAAGCCAAACACGATAGTATTCGAATCAAATATCAAGATCATATTCGAAAAATGATGGCCTTTGTGGCAAAAGCAAATGCTGATGTGAGCGTTAATGCTCAAGTGCCTTATGAAATAGAAAAGAAATTGGCAGCAAAGGCCATGAATTCTGTAGAGCGCAGAGATAT
>CANMPY010000070.1 GCA_947499775.1 Bacteroidota bacterium
ATTCGAAAGGAGTAGGCCCTAAAACAATAATAGATCAGGAAATTGGGAGTTCAATTGGCTTGCAGATTTTTTTGTATTCCCATACAAAAAAAGAAAAATAATATTTTTATAACCAATGATTATTTTATCATTATTAAAAATACAGGATACGATTAAATCCAAAATTACCCTTTCTTAATTAAAAAATTAAAATCCTTTTACAATGACAAACGCATTGAAACCGATTATTTACAGGAAGCAAAGTTTTAAGAAATGACCACGCGTTCAATCCAGTTTTCGGCAAAACTATATGGTAAATAGGCTAAGGATGAAACAGGTTTGGTTATAATAAAATTTGAACGTTTCCCTCTTTCAATACTTCCATAATCCTTTTGCAATTCAAGAGCAGCTGCTCCATTTAGTGTAGCGGCATTAAAAGCTTCCTCGGGCAATAAACCCATAGAAATACAGGCTAATGAAACGACAAAAGGCATGCTAATACAGGGGCTACTCCCTGGGTTGTAATCGCTAGCCAAGGTAACCGGCAAGCCATAATCTATCATTTTTCGAACTGGGGCATAGGGTATTTTAATAAAAAAAGAACACGCTGGTAAAGCAACTGGAATGGTATCAGAATTTTTGAATGCTTCAAAATCAGCCGTGTTCATTATTTCCAAATGATCCACTGAAATTGCCTTTTTAGTAATTGCCGATTGTATTCCACCAATGCTCGTAAATTGATTGACGTGAACTTTTGGTTTTAAATTATGTTTCCAACCTGCATCTAATATGCGCTCCATTTCCATTACCGTAAAGTAATTGGTTTCACAAAAAACATCGATATAATCGGCAAGGCTTTCGGCCGCAATTGCAGGAAGCATTTCATTAAGTATTAATTGAATGTAATGCTCGCGGTTATTTTTATATTCAAATGGTAAAGCATGCGCACCTAAAAAAGTAATTTTAATAGGAATAGGTGAAATAGATTTTAACCGGTTGGCAACCCTCAATATTTTCAATTCTCCTTCGAGGGATAATCCGTATCCGCTTTTTATTTCAATAGCACCTGTACCAAGTGAGATAGCCGTGCATAATCGTTCGTATGCAGTTTCGAACAATGTATCTTCAGTGGCAAGATTTAATTTATGGGCCGAATTTAAAATACCACCACCACTTTGAGCTATTTGTTCATATGAGCGCCCTTTAATGCGATCAACAAACTCATTTTCGCGGCTTCCAGCATGTATTAAGTGGGTGTGGCTATCTACAAAACAAGGCAAAATTAATTTTTCTATACATGCTGTAGTTGGTCCCGAAAACTCAGGTACGGTTTGCATAGGCCCAAAATCTTCGATAGTTCCGTTATCTGAAACCAAAAGCCATGCATGGTTTATATGCTCGAAATCTTTCATTTCGCTGCCCGCTTTTACCTTTGGCAAATTATTGGTAATGCCGTAAAGGGATTTTATGTGCGTATAAAGATGGGCTTGGCTCATGTGAAATTAGTAAACTTGGTGTAGATAGATTTTGATATTCTAGGCTTGTATGTTTGAGGGAATAAATAAATGCACTACTTATTTTTTTTTCTTGAAATCGCCTCTCTTCCATGCATTAATAAATTCGTTCCATGCTACAGGACTCAGGATGTTCATAGGTTGCATTTGACCAGCGTAATAAAATTTTTTCACCTCTTTTTGCATATAATAATTTTGATTTTCTTGGCCATCCATGCTAAGCAATATATCTTTTAAGGATTCGCGTTCCATATTTGATCGAGCACGCACCATATCGTTATTCGGAAGATTTGTTTTTACAAAATAGATATCAAACAATTGCCGATCGGGGAGAGGGCTTATAATTACTTCGGGTAAAAATAAGGTGTCGGGTGCTAATAGTTTTACCATCGAAAATTTATAACCTTTAAAGGTGTCGGGTATTAAATATTCGGAACGACCATAACCCAATAGTTCAAAAACCATTGTTTCCCCTTTTCGGGCTACTATATTAAAATACCCATTAAAATCAGTTACAGTGCCCCTGCGGGTGCCCGATATTATGACTACAGCAAACGGCAATGGCTTTAAACTATCGGCACTAAGTACTAATCCGGTAAACTGTATTACTCCTTCGTTAGCCTTAGGTGGCTGACCAAAGCAATATTCGGAAGATACAATTAGAAAAAGCGGTAATAATAATAAATAGATTTTCTTTAATAAATTCATCGCAGTATTAATCCTAAAATGATAGCCATTACTACCCAGTAAGGCGATGGAATTTTAGTTTTATATAAAAACACACAAAGTACCATAATTGTTATCACATTTAGCCAATTTATTGGATTTTGATTTACAAGGTTTGTGTAAAAAAAACTATTCTCTTCTTTCCAATGAAGTCCAATGGGTAAAAAGATAAGATAAGCTGAGGCCGCTACTATACCAGCGGAGGTAGCAACGATTCCAGGAAATGAACGTTGGAAAAATCTAAATTTTTTTAACGAATCCCAAATCGGATACAACCAAAAAACAAGAAGACTACCGGGTAAGAAAATAGCTGCCGTACCAATAAAACATCCAGCCAAGTGGCCCCAAACGCCAAATTCTCTTAAGGCTAACCCTGTTGTAAAAGTAGCGATAGAAAACACTGGTCCCGGTGTAGCCTGAGCCAAACCAACTGCTGTAATTAATTCTTCAGCACTTAAGTAATTTTTGAATTGAACAAATTGTTCGAAAATCATGGGAATTAACATATTTCCTCCTCCAAAAACCAAACTGCCAAACCTGAAATTATTCTCAAACATTATGGCATAAGGGCTTTGTGTTATTTTTCCAATAAGCGCTGAAGAAATAAACAAAATGCCAAAAAGGATTAGAAACACCCAATTAACTTTTAATTTTTTTACAACAAAGTCTTTTGCTTCTTTATTAATAAAAAAGGATATCAACGCACCCGTAATTAACACAAATGGGAAAATTCCCGGAGTTCTTATATAGCTTTCAAGGGGATGCCTTAATAAGGCACACACAAAAAAAGCATAGAATGCAAGCCAAATCGAAAGCTTGTTGTTCAGCAATGGTTTAATCATTCGAATAGCAGCTACAATGATAAACGATACGGCTAATGGTCTAATAAAACGCAATGAATGCAAGGTGTCGGATGCTAAACTTACATATAAGAAGGATAGCGCCGTCATTATGATAAAGGATGGAAAAATCCAGATAAGCAAGGTTAAAAATCCTAAAAATGATCCCCCAAGTTTATAACCTAATGATATTAGAACTTGCGTTGAGGTAGGCCCAGGTAGGAGTTGACAAATTGAAAAGGTCTCGAGTAATTCATTTTGTGTAAAGTATTTTTTTTCATGAACCAATCGTTTGCTGAAGAGCGCCATGTGCATTTCGGGTCCTCCAAAGGCAAAAATTGCTATTTTAAAAATTTCACAGAGGAATTGCCAATGCTTGAATTTATTTAAATTTGCCCCCATCTATTTTCACAAGCAATATTACAATTTTATGAGAATTTTGAAAAACCATTACCTAACAATTTTTATTCTATTCGTCATGACTCTGACCTTAAGCAACTGTCAGAAAAAATATGCGGTTGAATCGGCTTCTATTGATTCGTTAATCCTTAAGAATAGTAAGGCTATGGATTATTTGAAAATTGATTTGATTACCATCAATGAGCGTAAAAATGAAATGAAAGGGCAAATAGCTGTTTTGCAAAAAATTAAACCCGACAGCTCCGTTCTTGAGTTTGTTATGAACTTGGATAAATACAAAGGAATATTTACGGTATACAAACGGTTTATTGAAAACTACGATGATATTTTTAGCCGCGTGCGATTAAATGAGAAACAACTCTCTTCCCTAAAAAATTCTTTAGTTGATGAAAAAATATCAGGGTTTGATTTTAAATTAATCATGCAAAAAGAAAAGGAGTTGGTGGAGTCGAATTTGAATAATGCTGAAACATTTGCAGGTAGAATAGCTCAATTAGAACCAGAATATCAGCGTCTGAGTGTTTATTTTGACCGACATATTGCAGGTTTGCTAAAGCAGTTTCCTGAATTAAAAGACGAATTACATTCCATTTCAAAATAAAAAAGAAGTATACAATTTTTGAGCAACCGAAAGGTGTTCAGTCGATTTTTGCTGTAAAAGTCTGAATTATGGTTTATACTTCGATTTGTTAAGAATCAAATCGGCATCATTTTCCATCAATATTTGTTGTAGGGTTAAGCTCGGATTTTTGGCCATATATTTTGCCATAATCTGAAGCCCTGTAAATGAGCCGATGCGAGGTGCTGTGCCGCTTCCAAAACCTTTTGCGGTCGTAAAAGGGGCATCATTAATATAGTGTCTTATTTCATCGGGTTCAGTAATATAAAGTACTTTCGAATCTACTAAGGCGGCCCATATTTCAGATTCGTTTTCAGTGGCCCAAGCTATTTGTGAAGGGGTATAACCCATAATAATACTATCAGGCGTTTGGGGAAGTATTGCTTTTACCATACATGCAATTTTACCTTCATAAATCATTTCATCTAGCAATCGGGTTTTTGTTTCAATAGGTTTTAATTTATTAACACACATGGCTGTAATTAAATCGCGAAGGAGGTATTCTTTGCGCATTTTCCTCACTCTATAAGCTGGAAATTGATCGGCTAATTGAAAGGAATGATACGGTTTGTAATCGCTCCCTAAATACATATCTAAACCAATTCCTATTTGGTTTTTTCCTTCAATAATCGGAAAATTTATTCGTAAAGGAGAGATAAAGGTAATAAACTCGGGTATGGTATCGGCAGGAAAAAAATAAGAATAGCGTTTCATGGCCTCGGTCAATTCTTTTTTGAAGGGTTCAAAACTGGGGAAAATAGAATCGGCTCGGTGTTTTAGACCTAATCCAAACTCGGGAACAGTTGTAAAATTTCGCATAAGGTTAGCTGCTGCTTCTAAAGCAGATTGATCCGTTTGCGTAATGTCGCCCATAAGTTGGTACATGTATACAGGATAAAAGTCAGGATATTGATTTTCTAAATCTGCAATTTCCTGAGGGTTCTTGGCATTAAAAATTGCTTCATCAAATCGTGTAAATTTTAATTTTATTTTAATCTTATCGGTATCTATGGCCTCAGATTCATCTTTTGTACCGTCAGTGCAATGCGAGAAAAACAAGGTTATCAGTAATAATAAAAGTAGGGAGGGTGCTTTATTAATAATTTTTATCATTTTTGTAGTATCCAATGCAAAATTAACGTCAATTGTATTACCTCACTTATAAACTTATAAAAAGAATGTCCAAAAAAATAATTTTACTCTGTGCCGTCTTCGCTCTTACTTCGGCTACCACAAGGTCTCAAGTAAAAAAAGAACCGTTTAAAGCCCATACTGTTTTTGGGTTAAAAGCAGGTGTAAATTTCTCTTCGCTAAAGCCGGATAGTCGCAATATTGATAAAAACGGAATTCAGTTAGGGAATAGTTATGGAATTATGGCCGATTATCTTTTTCAGCCCAATTATGCATTTTCGACTGATTTTTTAATTAGTACCATTAATGGATCCTTTAAATTTAAAGATAGCCTTAACTATGTTAAAGATAACATTAACTATCCTGTATTAAAGGCCGAATATGACTATAACTTGCGTTTTCTGCAAATCCCGATCTCGTTTAAATTCAGAACTAAGGAAATTGGATATATTAAATACTATGCGCAGTTTGGTGTAGCGCCCTGTTTTTTAATTTCGTCAAAAGCAACCATCAATCGCAATAATGCCAATGGAATGCCCTGGAATGAGGATGACCGTAAAGATATTAAAACCAATAGCGATTCAGAAGAGTTTTATGAACCAAAAGAGTTTGATGATGATATACGATTTTTTAATTTGCCTATTCAAATAGGGGGAGGCATTGAATATAATATTAGTGAAAATACATCTATCTATAGCAATCTGAGGTATGAAAATGGATTTTCAAATATTTTGAGTAACAAAAAAGGAAACGAAACCATCCTTCTAAGCAAAAATGTATCTTTTTCGGTTGGCGTATTTTTTTAAATATATTAAATGAGAATAGCCTTATGCCAACTTAATTATAAGGTTGGTGATTTAGATGGGAATTATAGTAAAATACTAAAGGCCTACAATCAAGCTGTAGCCGATAAGGCAGACCTTGTCTTATTTTCTGAATTAGCGTTGTGTGGTTATCCTCCACAAGATCTTCTCGATTATCCTCATTTTATTGATAAATGCTATCAGACCCTTGTTGCCTTAGCCAAAAACACGGGTGAAACAGCCATGATTGTTGGTTGCCCTATGCAAAGCGAACTAAAACATGGTAAAAAACTGTTTAACTCTGCTGTTGTTATATCTAATGGAAAGATTGAACAGGTTTTCTCTAAAACCTTACTTCCCAATTATAATATATTTGACGAATACCGCTACTTTGAACCTAATGATGTATTCAATGTATGGGAATTCAATGGCTTAAAAATAGCAATAACTATATGCGAGGATTTGTGGGATTTGGACGATCCTACACTTTACAAAACAAGTCCCATGTCGCAATTAATTCAATTAGGACCCGATTTGTTAATTAACATTTCAGGGTCGCCTTTCAGTTATAAACATATCGAAAATAGGAGGGAATTGATGAGGATAAATGCTCAAAAATACAATTTGTCACTGTTTTATGTCAATCAAGTTGGTGCAAATACCGATATTATTTTTGACGGTGGGTCAATGTTTATTACTAATGAAGGGGTAATAGCAGAGGAGTGTGAGTATTTTGAAGAAGATTTTAAAGTGATTGAATGGCAACCGAATAAAGAGTACACTAGCCATAGTCATAATTATAAAAACGATGACATTGCTTTAATCTACAATGCTCTAAAATTAGGGTTAACGGATTATTTTAGTAAATCAGACTTTGCTACAGCTACCATTGGATTGTCGGGAGGCTTAGACTCAGCGGTAGTTACAGCTCTGATAGCAGAAGCCATAGGGGTTGAAAATATTTTTCCACTATTGCTTCCTTCCAAATTTTCGTCAAACCATTCAATTGATGATTCAATACAGCTTTGCAAAAATTTAAACCTATCGTATGACATTATACCCATTCAGGATGCGGTAAACACTTTCGAAACTATATTAAGGCCTTTATTTAAAGGTACCAAATCGGGTGTGGCCGAAGAAAATTTACAAGCTCGAACGCGTGGTAATATTTTGATGGCCTTGAGTAATAAGTTTGGGCATATTTTACTTAACACAACCAATAAAAGTGAGGCTGCTGTTGGTTATGGTACATTATACGGCGACATGTGTGGCGGCATTTCGGTTTTGGGTGATGTATACAAAACACAAGTGTATAAATTGGCAGAGTATATTAATCGTAATGGGGAAATAATTCCTAAAAATATCTTAATAAAACCACCAAGTGCTGAGCTAAGTCATGGACAATTGGATAGCGATAGCTTGCCCGACTATAATGTACTTGATGCTATTTTATACCAGTATATCGAAAATCAATTAGGCCCAAAGGAAATAATAGATTTAGGATTTGATTCTAAGTTGGTATTTAAAATAATTAATATGGTGGATAGAAATGAGTATAAACGCATTCAAATGCCACCGATACTTAGGGTGTCGGATAAGGCTTTTGGTATAGGACGCAAAATGCCTGTTGTTGGAAAAATAAATTAAATTTATTCCAATTAAGTTTACATAAACATCTAAGGCGGTGGTACAAAAAGTGCTACCTTATTTAAAGCATTAAATACGAATTTTCAATAGGGGTTATTCCTTTATCACTCTAAATGTATTGGAAGAGTGTTCGGTCAGAATTTGTAAATAATATAATCCAGCTGCTAAATTTTCGAGATTTGAAATTTGAGATATACTTTGAGTATCATTTCTAAGCAATTGCCCTTGGGCATTAATCAATTTAAATTTATAAGGGGTATGTATATTTTGAAGTGTAATTTTATCATGGAACGGATTAGGACTTATCCTAATAGAATTTTGTT
>CANMPY010000071.1 GCA_947499775.1 Bacteroidota bacterium
AGGGTATGTGCAATAAATATACACCTTGTTTTTGGTGTTACAGCCTTTCTCATCATCTCAACATCAATATTGTAGGTAACCAGATTAACATCAACAAATACGGGGATTAAACCGTATTGAATTATAGGGGTTACTGTTGCAGGAAAACCTGCTGCAACTGATATTACTTCATCTCCAGCTTTTAGACGCTTAGCACCCAATGTTTCAGAAGTTAATGCAGCAAATGCCAATAAATTGGCAGATGAGCCTGAATTAGTAAGTAATACATGATTTAAATTTAAGAAATCTGCAATCTTTTCCGCAAATTCTTCAGAATACCTTCCTTCAGTTAGCCAAAAATCTAAAGAAGCTTCAACGGCATTAATTAATTCTTGCTCATTAAAGACCCTTCCGGCGTAATTCAATCGCGTTTTGCCGGGAATAAATTCAAGATTTGCAAATTTCGCATCGTAATATTCCAGCGTTTTTTCTAATATTTCTTGTCTTATTTCATTAGGATGCCTCATTACTTAATATTATTTTTACTTAAAAAAAAAATCGTTTATCTGGTCTCTACATACCTTTTCCAAAGTTTCTTTTCTTTTATAGGATTGATTGAATTTTACAATGGTTTCTAAGGTTTTCTCAACAGACCATTTAGGATACCATTGCAATCTAGTCTTAGCCTTTGAACAATCTAATTTGAGATAGGTTGCTTCATGGAGTTGTGGGGTTGGATCAATCTCATAAGTAGCACCTTCCCCCCATAACGTACATAATTTTTTGATAATCCATTCTACATCTTTGGCATCAGAATCATCAGACCCAAAATTCCACCCTTCCGAAAAAGATGCACCTTCCTTTAATAGTTTTTCACATAAGGTTAAATATCCTGCGATTGGTTCTAATACATGTTGCCAAGGTCGGATAGCCTTTGGATTCCTAATCTTTACACTTTCTCCTTTCGATATAGCCCTTATAAAATCAGGAATTAACCTGTCTTCAGCATAATCACCTCCACCAATTACATTTCCTGCCCGTGCCGAAGCCACAGCAACCCCATGTTTCGAATAATATGAAGGATTAAAAAATGAACTTCTAAATGAAGCTGTTACCAGCTCTGAACAACTCTTACTGTTTGAATAAGGGTCATATCCGCCCATAGTTTCATTTTCTCTGTACCCCCAAACCCATTCTTTATTTTCGTAACATTTATCAGAGGTTACATTGAGTAAAACTTTAACACTTTTTGTATGTCTAACTGCTTCAAATAAATTTACAGTCCCCATTACATTGGTTTCATATGTTTCTCTTGGTGTTTTATAAGATTCTCTTACTAAAGGTTGGGCCGCCATATGAATCACAATATCAGGCTGTACATCATGCATAGTATTCAAAAGAAAATCGTAATTTCTAATATCACCAATTGTAGATTTGACAAGACCATCAACCCCGGCAATATTATACAGACTGGGTGTTGTGTTAGGTACTAAAGCGTACCCATAAACTTTTGCACCTAATTCATGTAAAAGAATTGACAACCAGGAACCCTTGAACCCGGTATGGCCGGTTAAGAATATTTTTTTGCCCTGATAAATTCCTCCAAATAGATTTATTATTTCCATTTCATCCAAGGGGCTTTATTTTGTTCTATCATTTCTTCAAGCTGAGTTTTATCTCTAAGTGTATCCATTGGCTTCCAAAAACCTCTGTGTTTAAAAGAAATCAATTGTTGGTCTGAAGCAAGTTTCTCTAGTGGTTCCTTTTCAAAAATGCTTTTATCATCAGATATATAATCTAATACTTCCGGTTGGCAAACAAAGAATCCTCCATTAATCCATGAACCATCCCCTTTGGGTTTTTCCTGAAATGTCTGAACTAAATCATTCTTATCAATAATAAGTGAACCAAATCTGCCTTCAGGTTGTACAGAGGTCATACTTATAAGTTTTCCATGTGATTGATGAAATTCAAATAATTGCCTAATATCAACATCCCCAACACCATCACCATAAGTAAGCATAAAAGGTTCATTATTAATATAATCTTTTACCCTCTTGATTCTACCTCCTGTCATGGTTTCTGCACCCGTATCAACCAGAGTTACAATCCATGGTTCAGCATTATTTCTATGGTATTCAATTTTATTATTAGTCATATCTACCGTCATATCAGCCATGTGACGATAGTAATTTGCAAAATATTCTTTAATTAAATATCCTTTATAACCGCACAGGATAATAAATTCATTGAAGCCGTAATAGGAATAAATTTTCATAATATGCCAAAGAATAGGTTTTCCTCCAATTTCGACCATTGGCTTAGGCTTTAGTGAAGTTTCTTCTGATAGTCTGGAGCCTAATCCTCCTGCAAGAATAAGTACTTTCATATTGTTTTAATTAAATTCAATGGTGAAAATGCGGGTATATAATTAGAGCAAATATTTTTAAGTTCAGGATTATTGTACCCTATAAATGTTATTCCATTATCTTTAGCGGCATCATAATCATTTATAGAATCCCCTATTAATATAACTTCTTCCTTTTTTAAACTTGAATCCTGAAGAATAAATCGGACTAATTCCTTTTTAGGAGTCGGAGAACCATTAATAGTTTTAAAATATTGATCAATTTGAAGTATGCCACATAGGTGCCTAAGTTCATTTTCATCTGAACCTGAAACTACGTGCATCAAAATATTATTGTAATTAGATTTGATAAAATTCAAAGAATCCGGAATTAATAAATCAGGATTAACCAATAAACTTCTCATTATTTCGGAAAATGACTTAGCAAGGTTTTGTATTCGTTCATCAGATACTTGTTCTTTTAATATCTGTTCAAAAAAATAACGAAACTTTACATAACGGGACAAGCCCCCATTTGCCCTGTGGAATAATATCAGTTTATCAACTTGTTCTTTCGGATATTTTGCTAAAACCCTCTCAAATCCTAATTCACGAACGGCATTTGAATCCATTAATACACCATCAAAATCCCATAAAATGGTCTTGAAATTATTTAACATTTCCAATTCTTTCTAATACTTTTTCTACATCCTCTGGGTTATCAATTGGAATAGAATCTTTTGACATTTTAATCATCTGTACTTCATAGCCCATTTCTAAAAAACGAAGTATTTCAATATCCTCCTCAGCTTCAAAAGTGGTTTTTATATCCATATTTTTAAATGCTATAAGTGCTTCTTTTGGGAAGGCATAAATGCAAACCTGACGATACCCGAAATTGAACATATTTTTTTTATTCCCTGGAATTGATGCCCTTGACATATAGAGTAGCCGGCCATCAGGCCTTAAAACAACTTTGGGTACTGATACACTTTTATAATCAGATTCATTGGCAATATCACAATACCCATTCAATATAGTTCCATTAATTTGTTTCAAGATATTTATTAATATCGTAATATCATCCGGGTTTAAAACAGGTTCATCTCCTTGCACATTAATATAATAATCCGCTTCAATTTGTAAGGCAACTTCTGCAATTCTATCGGTTCCTGTAAGACAATTATCACTGGTTAATATTACTTGAATTCCAAAATTTTCACAATGAGTTACAATGCGTTCATCTTCAGTAGCCACATATATTTTTTCTATAGGATAAACTTTGGCACATTGTTCAAAAACCCTTTGAATCATGCTTTTTCCTGCGAGGTCAATTAATGGCTTTCCAGGAAAACGCGTTGATTTATATCTTGCCGGAATAACAAGGATAGTTTTCATAGGTCAATTAAGCTTATCATAGATTGAACCAACAACAATGTTTTTGTATCTTGTGGGAGTAAGAGACGAGAGTATCAACCCTCTTTTTCTCGCATCACTAAAAAGTAAGTCATTTTCAATAAAAAGTTCCTGTTCCTTTGCCCCGACTTTGCTATCTCCATATCCATCATAACCGGAAATGAAAATTTCTTCTACACCTAGTTCTATGGCTGTTTGGATAGCCAAACTTGTGTGGGAATCTTTTACAACTGTTGTGTAATTTACATCTGCTAATTCGAAGGTATATTTGATTATTTTTTCTGGCACATAAGTTCCCATTTTTCTGGGATATGGAGGTAAAATACAGGTTCCATTGAAAGAATCAAATTTATTAAATACCGAAGTTAATCGTTGGCCTTCATTACCAGCAAGGCAATAATACTGGTCTACATTTAAACTAGAATATGGAAGAGAATTTCGGGAACTTGCATGAATTAGACATATATCATTACGTTGTTCAATAAATAGTTTTATTGCAGTTGCATGGTCTTTAGCTGTTGGCCCCCCGCCAATAATGACTGCCTTTTTTATCTTCTTTTTCGAATTAAAAATAGGGAAACGTTGGTTATCTTCCATGCCAGCTTTTTTATTATGCAAGGCTC
Source organism: Bacteroidota bacterium (assembly GCA_947499775.1). Lineage (GTDB taxonomy): Bacteria > Bacteroidota > Bacteroidia > NS11-12g > UBA9320 > JABWCE01. Next base: position 4,366 of record CANMPY010000071.1, read on the forward strand.
TGATAATGCTATTGAATGAATAGTACCTTTTGCCTACCCAATCCATTACTTCCTTTTGAGGTAAAGAATTTGCTCCGGATACCATATATGGTAAATTGGTTCCCCATTCATGCATTGAATGCAGTTTTGAAAATACATCTACCACATTAGAAAGTGCATTAAAATCAAATTCTAACTTTCCTTTAGCATTTAAAGCGGTTAAAAGTAATTCAGTTTTTAAATTGCCCGCACCCCTGCCCATCCCTGTTACAGTTGCATCTACAATGTCTGCACCACATTCAATAGCTGTTAAAGTATTGATTAAAGCCAGCTCCAAGTTATTATGCCCATGAAAACCAATTTTCACATTTGTTTGAGATTTCACAAGATCATAAGTGTATTTTACATCATTTGGGTAAATTCCTCCATAAGAATCAACCATATAAAAGTAATCAGCTATTCCATTTACTTCTTTTATTTGTGTTAAGAATTCTTTTTCATCTGGCCATTTGGACATGTACATTACATTGAACCCTATTTCAAATCCCAGTTTTTTTATAGTTGCAGCTAATATTAATGCTCTTTTAAAATTTTTAGGATCAATAGCAATTCTGACCATATGAATTAGTCCAATACATGGCCTAAGTAAAGCATCAATATTTTCTGGCCTAACATCTTTTTCATCAAGTATAATAACCAGTTTTTTATTCGAAATACTTTTTAAACCTTCAATTACATAAACCGGACAATAAAAATATTCCCCTAAATATCCTTTCATAGAGTTAGAACGGTACCCAATCTCTAAATATTCGACAGGTAAACTATTGAATGACTTAATATAAGTATTTACTAATTCCTTACTGAAGTCCCAATTTGTATAATATCCTCCGTCTCTTAATGTGCAGTCTAATATTTTCATTTAGTAAACTATTAAGATTAATTTATATTTCCTTGTACCAGTCCAGGCTTTTTTTCAATCCCTGATTTACATCAACGGATGGAGAATAGTTTAAATATTTTTTGGCTAGACTTATATCCGCGAGGCTTTGAAGGATATCGCCTTTTCGATGTTCTCCATAAATGGCATTAACACTGCAATTGGATATTTTTTTTATGGTTTCCCAAATCACTGTTAAAGTTGTAGTGTTTTCTTAAACATGGCATGGCAGGGGAGAGGTGGCGTGTTTGTCAGTGTATTAATTTTTAGATTTATGGCACCTTGCTAAAATTTTTAATGATTGAAATAGGCTATGGTGATTGATGATTTTATATATATTCGTTACTATTAAAATTTTGGGTCTAAATGATATTTTTTACAAATTACGCTCCAAGGCGTAACGCCTTTAGGCGTAACGAGAAAGAAACCGTTTAAAAAATGGATCCGCAATAAAATAATTTGCGCTTACTTTCTCAATAATTCCACTTTCGATAAGGCCCAGAATGGCTTTTTGGGTAGTGGAGGTGGCTGATAAACGGTGGCGTTTGGTATATTCCGATGAAAATACATTTTCGCCGCTTATCAAAAGTGCTTTGAATATTTTTTTCTGATAAGCTGATTGTCTGTCATAAAGCTCAAAATAGTAATCATTTTTTAAATCTACAATGCGTTCTACACATAAGGATACAACCTCATTGCTTACAACCTGATGCAAAGCTACAATATATTGCCAGATTTCTGCGGCCAATAACTGAATATAATATGGAATATTACCGGCTTGATCTATGAGATTAAGGGCAACAGGTTCATCTATTGTAATATTGGATTGTAAAAACCTATCTTTTAAAAATTCAATAGTTTCGTTTTTTGGTAAAGTTTCAATTTGCATAAGCATTGCAGAATTATAAAAAGCCCTACTTTTATTATTAAACATGTCGTTGAGTAAATGTGTTCGACTACCTAAAAAAAGGTAGTTTACATTTTTCTGTTGCTGAATTTTACTGCGAAGAAGATTTTCGAAATTCTCGCCGTTAAGTTTGTTTATTTCCTGAAATTCATCAAAAATAATGATATATTTTTTTTCTTTAGAGGCTAAATTTTCTGGCAAATCAAGAATATCCTCAAGTGTTTTTTCGCTAACCTTTTCATCTGTAAAATCTAATGAGAATTCAGGATTACTCATTTGGTCAAAAACCAACTTTGGTCGAATCCCTTTTATTAAACCTGCTATTTTTTTGACTGCTTTTTCTAAATTATTCTGTTTTTTGAGAATAGCCTTAGAGTAAGATTCGATAAATGACTCGCGCGAATAAACAGGCAAAAAATCAAAATATATACATGTAAATTTTCGCTTCTCAAGTTCCTCTATCGCTCGAAATACCAACGAGGTTTTTCCATACCGTCGGGGGGCAAAAAGTACTAAATTGTTTCCTCCAGCCAATGTTGAAACAATTCGTTTACACTCCTCGTAACGGTTGTAATAATAGGGTTCTTTTACAATAGTACCGTAACTGAATGGATTCATCTTTTAACTCTGTTGATATAAACCTCTTTTAGAAAGTGATATTTTTGGGTCAAATATTTATGATATATTGCTTTATCCAATTCTACTTTTCTTCCCTATTTTCCAAAAACCATTTCACTGTTTCTCGTAATCCCTCATTAATATCTGTTTCAATAGTATATCCAAGCAGTTGTTTAGCCTTGATAATATCAGCTAGACTATAAAATATATCGCCTATACGGTTGGGCCCATGAGTAGCAGTGGTTATTGTTCCTGTAATACCTTTTATCATTAGCCATAACTCATTTAAATTGGTGGTATTTCCACAAGCAATATTTACAACTTCATGTCTGCAATTATCTAATGGCATGGTAAGCCCACTTATATTTATTTGAACAACATTATTCACTGGAGTGAAATCACGTGTAATGGAGCCATCTCCATTTATCAAAGGACTTTGATTATTAAAGGCTGCTTTTATAAATAATGGAATAACGGCGGCATAGGGTCCATCTGGGTCTTGTTTAGGACCAAAAACATTGAAGTAGCGCAGACCTAAAAGGGTCATATTATAGTTTCTGGCATACGCTTCGGCATACAGTTCATTGCTCATTTTTGTAGCGGCATAGGGGGATAATACTTTCCCTACTTTCGTCTCCACTTTAGGGGAATCCTGCAAATCACCATACACGGAAGAAGAAGAAGCATAAACGATCCGCCTGATCCCATTTGTCCTGGCGGCTTCAAGGATATTAATAAATCCATTGACATTAACATTATGTGAGGTTAGGGGGTCTGAAATGCTTCTGGGCACTGAACCAAGGGCAGCCTGATGACTAATGGCATCCATTCCTTCACAGGCTAGGTTGCAATCATCAAAGTTTCTGATATCTCCTTGTAGGAATTCAAACTTGGAGCTACTTCTAAATTCTTCAAGATTACTGAGATGACCCGTTGCCAGATTATCCAAAACTCTTACCAAGGCAATCCTTTCATCGTTTAATAAGGCCTCGGTTAGGTTTGACCCTATGAATCCTGCGCCGCCTGTTACTAAGATTTTCATTTCTGGATTATTGTGTGATGGTTTGAAGTGCTATAGTGTAGAAAAGTAGAAGAGTAGAGGAGTAGATGGGCTATAGAGTAGAAAAGTAGAAGAGTAGAGGAGTAGATGTGCTATAGTGTAGAAAAGTAGAAGAG
>CANMPY010000072.1 GCA_947499775.1 Bacteroidota bacterium
ATTTGATAGTTATTAGTTATTTTTTTTGTTATAACGCCCGTCAAATGCTCTAATAAATTTATTCCTAAGCTCATATTACCAGATTTAAATATGGCAATTCGATTTGAATAATTTTTAATTATATTTACCTATGGAAGAATCTAAAATAACAAGAACTATTAAGTTCGTGGACAAAAAATGTGTTATGAAACCAATGGATGGTGAGACTGGATTAACTGAAACTTGGAATACCTATCCAACCGTTGATAATCCAAGAGATGTGTTTTTTAAACACGAAGGGAGAGCTTATTATTTGGTCTCGTCTAAAGAATAATTTTAACCCCCAGTTAATTGGGGGTTTTTTAATTTAATAATATACTTTGGGATTATCCAATAGGCTCGTTAATCATTGAAAGCTTTATGGCTTCTTTTTCATGATAGTTTATCGTGTTGAACCCAAATAATCCTCCTGAAGTTTGAGCCACACGAAAGGCAAAGTCTTTTAGGCTTAAATAAAATTCTCTTGATATGTGAGGCTCCATTTTAGCTAGAATTGGGTTTAATTCTGCCAATTGGTCGATAATCCTTTTTTCGCGCTCAACTCCATCTGTTGGCAATTCTTTTAAAATGGCAATTAGACTTAATTTTACGTCATGGTCTATTTCTTTATATAAAAGTCTGATATCGGATGATTCTGAAAAGGATTTAATGTGAATTAGTTCGATAGACTTATCTAACTCATTATTATGTACAGATCCATCGGCACCCGCCACAAGAATTGTAACTAATAAAGGTGCTTTTTTTATTAATTCCTGTTCATCGCTATGTAATTTACTAATATGGTATAACATTTATCAATACTTTTGTGCCGCGAATTTAAAAAATACAAATCACATTCTATTCCATTTTGCTCAAAACATCGCAATCGGTCTGTAAATTAGTTAAATTATACCTTCTTTTAGAGTGGCGTCAGAAATATGCGCTTCAGGGAATAGTGATTCAGATGTTCACTTCCGTATTTTTAATCTTTCTCAGTATTAACACCTTATCAATTCCAGTATGGAATGCGCTATTTTGGTTAATGGTATTGTTCAATACGATGAATGCTATTTCAAAAGGGTTTTTGCAAGAATCGGAAGGCAAAATGTTATATTATCATTCTATTTGCAAACCCGAGGCATTAATTCTTTCTAAAATACTTTTTAATGCACTTATTTCCTTATTGCTATTGCTTATTTTTATTTTGGCTTATTCTATAGTTCTTGGATTTAGAATAGAAAATCAATGGCAATATTTACTTGTTTCTGTGTTTTTTACAATAGGCTTATCAGCCGTTTTTACTCTGGTATCTGCTATTGCTTCTGGTGTTGGAAATAATCATTTACTAATACCTGTTTTAGGATTGCCACTTATGCTGCCATTGTTATTAATAACTGTAAAATCGGCCAAAAAAGCTTTGGATGGCCTTGAAACGAATTCCATATATTTTGATCTTGCCGCATTAGCATTTATGGATTTAATGCTAATTTATTTAGCCGTTATTCTGTATAAATTTCTTTGGAAAAATTGACCGTTTCAACGTGTATCTCTAATAGTAAATAGCTGTATTCAATAGTGAGATAAAAGAGGAATAGTTATTTATTGGCGAAAAAATAATATTTACCATCAATATCAATTTTCATAATTGGAATGGTATGGGTTCGCTCAAAATAATCATAGAGTGAACGCAAGCTTCCCCAAAATTTAGATAATTGAGGATTGTTATACGCCTGTGTAATTGTTTTATAATTTCCCTTTGTTAACTTGCATGGAAAGATTTGAACAGGAATTCTTGTTTGGCCGAAATAGCGAGCTTGCATAGCTAAAACGTATAGTCCTTTTATTTTGCGTGTAGTTATTGGAAGGCATCCAATCGATTCACATCCTCCGTGAATGTAAATATCTCCTCCCCAATTGCCCCAAAACCCTAAAATGCTATCTGCTTTATTTGGGTAATTCAAACCCATTGATAAGTGGTAATTGCTGTTTGGGTTAAATTCATTGATATAATACACGCCTTCGGGTATTTGTTTATCACCTTGCTTGCGCTTAGGCCCTAAAAATCCTGAAGTCAAACAAATTTTATATGTTTTTAGCAATGAAAATGTATCAACTTCTTTATTTTTAACCCACACTTCCAATTGCTCTTCCTTTTTGAAGGCACGGATAAGTATTTCATAGTTTATTATGGAAATGTTTTTTGCAAGCAACCAATTATTAATGCTATCTATGCTTTCGTCGAAGGCATTTTGAACCCGTGAATTATTTAATTGAATTTTCCTAAAACCTTCATCCGTATCTTTTGTCTTCTCCGTTTTTGTAAAAGAGAGCATCAAAATGGATAGTAACAATATACTTAAAGTGTTAACCTTTCTAAGCATTTAAAGAACCTTTTATTTGGTTTGATTTAGGTAATCAAAAATAATTTAATGATACTGATGTTTTTGACTTTATTATCCACCTGATGACCCCAATGTATACTTTGGAGGATTTAAGTTTGGGAGAGTTTACAATATTATATACCGAACTTTTTAGTATTATTCTACTTCTATCTTTCCAACCATTTCTTCTGGCTTAACCCATTGGTCGAATTGTTCGTTAGTAACAAGCTTTAAACTTAAAGCAGCTTCTCGTAATGACGAATTTTCTTTATGCGCTTTTTTTGCAATTTTGGCTGCATTATCATATCCAATATGAGGGTTTAAGGCCGTTACTAACATCAGCGAATTTTCAACTTTATTTTTTATTTCATTGATATTAGGTTCAATTCCAGTTGCACAATTATCATTAAACGATAAACATGCTTGCCCTAATAAGCGAGCAGATTGCAAAACATTAAAGGCAATCATGGGCTTAAATACATTCAATTCAAAATGTCCCTGACTTCCGCCTATGGTTACAGCTACATCGTTTCCCATTACTTGAGCGCAAACCATAGTTAATGCCTCGCATTGAGTTGGGTTCACTTTACCTGGCATAATGCTGCTACCAGGCTCATTTTCGGGAATGTATATTTCGCCGATTCCACTTCTTGGCCCTGAGCTTAATAGTCGAATATCATTCGCAATTTTCATACAACTTACTGCTGTTCGTTTTAAAGCACCATGCAAATCAACCAAAGCATCATGAGCGGCCAAAGCCTCAAATTTATTTGGTGCAGTTACAAATGGGAGACCAGTTTCTTGTGCAATTAATTTAGCAACCAACACCGCATAGCCTTCGGGTGCATTTAACCCGGTTCCAACAGCAGTACCTCCAAGGGCTAATTCTGCTGAACCTGGTAATGAATTGTTAATAGCCTTTAAACTCATTTTTAATTGGTGGTTGTATCCACTAAATTCTTGTCCAAGAGTTAGTGGAGTGGCATCCATTAAATGTGTGCGTCCGATTTTTACAATATTTTTAAAATCACGAGCTTTGTGTTTTAAGGTTGTTTTAAGTGCTTGAATCCCGGGTAAGGTGTAGTCTATAATTTGTTTGTATACAGCAATACTCATTGCGGTAGGAAAGGTGTCGTTGCTGGATTGCGATTTATTTACATCATCGTTTGGATGCAAGATTTTATTTTCATCTGTAAGCTTACCCCCACTCAATACATGTGCCCGATTAGCAATCACTTCATTCATGTTCATATTGCTCTGTGTGCCCGATCCGGTTTGCCATACTACTAGTGGAAATTCGTCATCGAGTTTTCCTTCGCTAATTTCATCACAAACTTTTTCAATCCAGTCGCATTTTTCTTTCGATAATTTTCCTAATTGAAAATTAGTCATGGCCGCACATTTTTTTAAGGTTGCAAATGCTCGAATTATTTCTATTGGCATGCTTCCTTGTGCACCTATTTTGAAATTGTTTCTAGAACGTTCAGTTTGTGCCCCCCAATATCTTTCAATTGGTACATTTACCTCGCCCATAGTATCACTTTCAATTCTATAATTCATTGATTTTGGTTTAACATTCATGATGGGGCAAAGATACATTTTTCGACTGGTTTAATGGATCGGAAGTAGAAAAAGTGACGATACCTTTTTACTCCAATTACATCGAAATAGGGGTTTGGATTTATAAGGTGTACTAAATTAATTACATATGTGATTATTATTAGTGAACACCCTATTGATACAACTAAAATTTGCAAGACATTTGGAGCTTAAATTATTTAAATAGCAAAATGAAAAACAAATCATTATCCCTTATTCTAATCGCCGCACTTTTTTTATTTAGTCAGTCTACATTATTCGCACAGTCAACACTTCCAAAAGCGGAACGCAAAGCGCTTAAAAAAGAGATTAAAGCATATAGGAAGGCGCCTGATACCTACAAGAATATGAAGGAGTCGAATAAAAAGGTTATTGCTAATTTGGAATTAGAACTTGAAAACCTAAAAGCACAATTAGCTAATGAATGGCGAAAAGTGGATTCTTTAAATAGTGTAATTTCCGAAAATGAACAAACCATTACTGAGCTCGAAAACGCAGCTATTAATTGTGGAAAAGTGCCAGTGCAAGGAATTGTATATTCAGTTCAAGTTGGTAATTATAAGAAACTTGATTTGAGGACTACCTTTAATGCTAATAAGGGATTGCGTACTGAAAATTATACCGGAGGAAACGCTTATATGATAGGAAACTTTACCTCTTCGGATGAAGCCAATCAATTTGTTAACGATATTAAAAAATTGGGAATAAACGATGCGTTTGTTACTCAATATATCGATGGTAACAGGAACATTAATTATGATGTAAGAAAAGAAAAATAACGTTCATTTATAATTTGTTCGAAAGTTAGTTTAGCCTAAACAATCTTATCGGTTGTAAGATTTTATTTTTTCTTTAACTCTATACTTTTACTGTTTCTTTTTAGTGCAAGACTAAAATTTAATTAAGTATTAGATTAGCAAGATTTAATTTTTTAAATTTGTCCAATCATAAACTTCAACTTTCCATGCAAAGACGGGATTTTTTCAAACAATTAACTTCAACGGTTCTAGCGCCAGCTCCTACCGGAAAAGGCCGCGGATTAGGTAATACACCAAACACCGGGTTAAATCAATATACAGGTACTTGGGGTAAAGCCCAAGCACTTCATTTGTTGCGTAGAACCCTATTTGGCGTAAAGCAATCTGAATTGGATACATTCAAGGCTATGAGTATGAGCAATGCGGTAGATGCTTTATTAAATGTTTCGACTACGCAACCCTCGCCGCCTATAAATGCATACAATACGCCAACGGCTATTGATCCTGATGTACCAGAAGGGCAAACTTGGGTTAATTCACCTATAAGTCCACTTTACAATTTTCAGCGACGACGTTCTGTAAAGGGCTGGTGGACGGGTTTAATGATTAATCAGGATAGTACAATACTTGAAAAAATGGTTCTGTTTTGGCACAATCACTTTTCTACTGAATCCGATACCATTCAAATAGAGCATTATGTATATGAGAATAATGTACTGATTCGCAAAAATGCATTAGGAAATTTTAAAACACTTGTTAAAGGAATGACTATAGACCCTGGCATGTTGAGGTACTTAAATGGATATTTAAATACTAAAACTGCTCCAGATGAAAATTATGGACGTGAATTGCAAGAACTCTTTACCGTGGGGAAAGGCAAAGATAGCAAATACACAGAGGATGATGTAAAAGCGGCCGCAAAGATATTAACAGGATGGCGCATCGATAATGCCAATCGCATATCCTTTTTTGATCAAACAAAACATGATACAGGCAATAAGCAATTTTCGTCGTTTTATAACAATACCCTAATTACCGGCAAAACTGGAAGTAATGGAGCCAATGAAACCGACGAAATGATAACCATGATTTTTCAACAAAATGAAGTAGCAAAATACATTTGTCGGAAACTATATCGTTGGTTTGTTTATTATGATATTGATGCCACGGTGGAAACTAATGTTATTGAGCCATTGGCAGTTATTTTCAGAAACAGTAATTACGACATAAAACCTGTTCTTTCTGCCCTTTTAAAAAGCGAACATTTTTATGACACCTTAAGCATGGCTTGCCATATTAAGTCGCCTCTTGATTTTTCAATTGGATTCTGCCGTCAATTTGAGATGCCGTTTCCTCAACCATCCGACTATTTAAATAGTTATACGCATTGGCAGTATATTCAAGCATTTGCCGCAGTTATGCAGCAAGATAGCTGCGATCCCCCTAACGTAGCGGGATGGCCTGCATATTATCAAGAGCCACAATACTATGAAATTTGGATTAACTCTGACACTTTGCCAAAAAGAATGGGGTTAGCTACAGCCATGATTTATACAGGATATACCCGTGGGGGATATAAATTAATTGTGGATGTACTTGCTTTTACGGCAAAAATTCCAAATGCCTCAAATCCAAATACATTAATTGATAATCTTTTGGAATTATTAATGCCACGAACTGTTGACGCTGCTGTTAAATACATCCTAAAGGCTGCATTATTAAACGGGCAGGCGCAAGATTATTATTGGACGGATGCATGGAATGCTTATGTAGCAAATAATAACGATACAGTAAATAAGAATTATTGTACCAATCAATTAAGATTGGCCATTTCTTATATTCTAAATTTAGCTGAATTTCAATTGAATTAAACCTTCAAAAAAGTAAAGAAATGAAAAGAAAATCCTTCATAAAACGAACTGCTGCTGCTACGCTATTACCAGTATTCATAAATGGATTAACATTTAAAAGCTATGCCAATTCTCCATTATTGAAATTGTTAGCATCTAAGGCATTGCTCAATGATAACGTATTGGTTCTTGTACAATTAAATGGTGGAAACGATGGATTAAATACATTGATTCCATTAGATCAGTATACAAACCTTACCAATGCACGTTCAAATATTATAATACCGCAGAGCAAAGTACCAAAATTAAAAGGTTTTGCGAATACTGGATTTCATCCATCTATGACAGGAATGCTAAACCTTTTTAATAATGAAAGTAGTTTAAATGTAATTCAAGCGGTTGGGTATCCAAATCCTAATTTTTCACATTTTAGAGCTACCGATATTTGGTTGTCGGCGTCGGATAGCAATCAAAATATTAGTTCAGGATGGTTAGGACGCTATCTAGATGATGCCTATCCTGGATTTCCGGTGAATTATCCAAATACGGATATGCCTGATCCTTTAGCTATATCAATTGGAGGAGTTGTGTCGCAAGCCCTTCAAGGCCCCGAGGTTAATATGGGAATGGCAATTAGTGACCCTACAAGTTTTTATAACTTTGTAGATAGTGTAGTTAATCCCAATCCAACAACCCCATCCGAAAAAGAATTAGCCTATATTCGATTAATTGCTCAACAAACGGATAAATATGCAGATAGCATCAAAGCGGCATACAATAAAGTTACAACCAAGTCGACCATGTACGCTACGACTGGTAATTCATTATCCGATCAATTAAAAATAGTGGCACGATTAATTGCCGGTGGGTTAAAAACTAAAATATTTATGGTAAGTCTGGGTGGTTTTGATACCCATTCAAATCAAGTAAGTGCTACTGGAGGAACTGAAACAGGAGCTCATGCAGATTTATGGAGTAGGGTTTCGGTTGGTATTAGCGCGTTTATGGACGATTGTAAAAAGTTAGGGATAGATAATAAAGTTGCTGGACTAACTTATTCTGAATTTGGAAGGCGAATTGCATCCAATGCAAGTTTAGGAACCGATCATGGAGCAGCTGGTCCATCATTTGTGTTTGGAACCAAAGTGAACAGTACGTTAATAGGAGCAAACCCTAACATCCCAAGTACGGTTGGATTTGCAGATAATGTAAATATGCAGTACGATTTTCGCCAAATTTATTCATCCACATTACAACAGTGGTTTGGACTTACAAAAAATGAAGCTGCAGGCGTAATGCTCAAAGATTTTACCACATTGCCTATATTTAATACATCAGGCAGTATCAAT
>CANMPY010000073.1 GCA_947499775.1 Bacteroidota bacterium
TCTCCAAGTCCTTTGCTATCTACTATTCGTAAAGTCAATAAATCTTTGGTTTGTTTGAGTACAGCTTTCTGAGGGTTTTGGCGAATGTATTCGAGGATGTGGCCAAATATTTCGCCCTGAAAATAGCGGTCGTCTTTGGTAAACCAACCGGTCAATGACATTTGACGAAGGCTAAGTTTTTCGAACCCAAGTCGGCGGCCCAGCCATTTCAGTTTTACACTGCGTATAAGGTCGTTCACCTGCCGGGGCAATGTACCAAAGCGGTCTTTCATTCGGTTGGCAAATTGTTCAAGGTCTTGTTCGTTGCTTATGCGTGCCAATTCGTTGTACAAACTCAAGCGTTCACTTATATTTCGTATATAATGATCGGGTATCATAATGTCAAGATCGGTTTCTATTTGGCAATCTTTGATGGTAGGCTCATTGGTGTGCTCAGACATATCATAAAATTCGTCTTCTTTTAATTCGTTTATAGCCTCATCCAAAATTTTATGATACATCTCAAATCCAATATCCGATATAAAGCCGCTTTGTTCGCCACCTAATAAATTACCTGCACCGCGAATATCTAAATCGCGCATGGCAACGTTAAATCCGCTTCCCAAATCACTAAATTCTTCAATGGCTTTGAGGCGGCGTTTGGCTTCGTCAGTAAGGCTTTGCAAAGGCGGACAAAATAAATAACAAAAGGCTTTTTTATTGCTGCGACCCACCCGGCCACGCATTTGGTGGAGGTCGCTCAGCCCAAAGTAGTGGGCATTATTTATGATTATAGTATTTGCATTGCTAATGTCAAGCCCCGATTCAATAATGGTAGTCGCTACGAGTACATCATATTCGCCCTCTACAAATTTTAGCATCACATCTTCTAAGGCGTCACCACTTAATTGGCCGTGCCCCACACATACTTTGGCTCTAGGGCAAAGCTCTTCAATAATGCGTGCTATTTCATAAATATCCTTTACGCGGTTATGCACAAAAAACACCTGTCCGCCACGGGCTATTTCATGGTCGATAGCCGATTTTAATATTTCTTTATTAAACGCATGCATTTCGGTATTTACCGATTGGCGGTTGGGTGGGGGAGTGTTAATTATTGATAAATCTCTGGCCCCCATGATACTGAAATGCAAGGTGCGTGGGATGGGAGTGGCTGTAAGGGTGAGGGTATCTACATTTACACGAAGTTCCTTTAAACGGTCTTTGGCACCCACGCCAAATTTTTGTTCTTCATCTATAATTAATAAACCGAGGTCTTTAAATTTTATGTCTTTACTAAGCAGTTTATGGGTTCCAATAATGATGTCCACTTTACCATCGGCCAAATTTTTTAAAGTTTCCTTTTGTTGTTTGGTTGTGCGAAACCTACTAATGTAATCTACCTTTACTGGAAAATCGTGTAAGCGTTCTTTAAAGGTGCGGTAATGTTGTTGTGCCAAAATAGTAGTGGGAACCAAAATAGCGACCTGTTTATTATCGCAACACGATTTAAAAGCAGCCCGTATAGCTACTTCTGTTTTTCCAAATCCCACATCGCCACAAACCAGCCTGTCCATGGGATGCGGCGATTCCAAATCGCGTTTTACATCTTCAATGGCTTTGGCCTGATCGGGCGTGTCTTCATACATAAAACTGGCCTCCAACTCGGTAATTAAATACGTGTCGGGCGAAAAACTAAAACCAGCCTGGGCCTTTCGTTTTGCATAGAGTAAAATTAAATCGCGGGCTATGTCCTTAACCTTCGATTTGGTTTTGCGTTTCAGGTTTTGCCATGCATCGCTTCCTAATTTATTTAAGCTGGGTTCAGTGCCTTCCTTTCCGCTGTATTTCGAAATTTTGTGCAGCGAGTGAATATTGACATAAAGGAGGTCGTTGTTTTTATAACTAATCCTCACAGCTTCCTGCATAGTGCCGGCCATTTCTATTTTTTGCAAGCCTTCAAATTTCCCAACCCCGTGGTCAATATGTACTACATAATCGCCAGGTACCAAATCCCGCAATTCTTTTAAGGTTAACGCTTGATTGCGGGTATAGCGTGTTTTGGTTTTAAAGCGGTAATACTTATTAAAAATTTGATGTTCGGTGTAATACGCCATTTTACCGTCGCCATCCAAAAATCCTTTTGACAATCCCTGGTAAACTGGAGTGAATTCTACATTTGCGCTTAAATCTTCGAAAATGGATTGAAGCCGTTCAATCTGTTTTCCGGTTTCCGAAAAAACAAGGTTGCTAATTTTGGATTGGTCATTTTGCCGAAGGTGACTAATTAATAAATCAAAACTTTTGTCAAAAGTAGGCTGGGGAGAAATTTTAAAATCAACGACTTCACCGGCTTTAAACACCGTTCGAAGACCATTTTCAATTGCCCTGAACCGACTTATTTTGGTTTGGATAAAATTTGGAGGGTCAAACAAGAGAGCAGGAGAGGTAAGCCCTTCCGAAATATCTTTATCATCAAAAAAGTGATGGGCTTTATCAATACCATGATGAATAATATCAAGGCTTAGCTGCAAATCTTCGGTAAAAAGCAGACTGTCATCTTTAATATAATCCCAAATAGTAGTTCGTTCTGAAATAATTTCGTCTTTGGTTATATTGGGAACAATGCTCGCAAATTGGAGGTCTTTAACCGATAGTTGCGATATGGGATCAAATGCACGGATGGATTCAATGGCGTTGCCGTCCAATTCAATCCTGTAGGGGAAATCAAATGAAAACGAAAAGACATCTATGATTCCTCCGCGAATGGAAAATTGCCCGGGTTCATACACAAAATCCACCCTATCAAAATGGTATTCGTTTAAAAATTCAATGATAAAGTCCACATCAAATGTGTCGCCGATTGCAATTTCTACACGGTTTTTTTTCAGGTCTTCGTGTTTTATCACCGTTTCACAAAGCGCTTCGGGATATGTGATAAGGATATAAGGGTTTTTACGTTTATATAAACCGTTTAAAATTTCAGTTCGTTGCTGGATATTAAACGAATCGGGTTGATGGATATAAAAGGGTTTGGTAAACGAATCGGGTAGAAACAGAATTTTATTATCCCCTATTAGGTTTTCAATATCCGATTTGAAATAATTAGCCGATTCCTTATCCGGCAATATGACAATAATGGATTTTTCAAAATTCAGAAAAAGCCCTGCTACCGCAAATGCATTGGAACTTCCCAATAAATTTTGAAGATTGGTATTGGCGTAAGTCTGTACCGCATCCATCAGCGAACGAAAATTACGGCCACTGCAAAAATGATCTAAGACGAGTTTGGCGTTCAAATGCCGAATTGAAAATTAAGGTGCAAAAGTAAGGATGAATAGGAAGATTTGCATAATGAAGCAAAGAGATAATGCGTATTTATTCAGGGCATGCTTAAATATAAAAAGGGAGCCAATTGGCTCCCTTTTTATATTTAGTATTTAAGATTAATAGTTTAAGTATTTGTTATGACGTGCACTGTAATCTTTCAAAAAGTTTGTTTTGTCGCTATATGCTCGGCTATAATCTTCACCTAAAATTTTGTAAGCAGCCAAAGATTCAATTGATTTATCAAATTCTTTAATCCAAATACAAGCTTCAGCAATATTTAAAGAGGTTGCGGCAGCAATATCAGTATTGATTCTTGCTTTATCATTTGATTTGTCTAATTCTTTCAAACTCGTTTCCCAAATGATAATGGCTTCTTTAAGTTTGTTAGCCATATCCTCTTGTTTGGTGGGCATATTGCAATAAATAAATGCCATTTTTACTTTTTCAAAGGCCTCATGGTATTCAGGATAAGTTTGTTTTTTATCTTTTACATCATAAAAACCACGTTCGTCTTTTACTAAATTAAATTCGTAAATATTTTTCAAATAAGCGTTTAAATTTTTTATCGCCTGATTTTTTGCGTCAGTTTCAATTCCTTTTAACGTAGAAGTAAAACTATTGCCTATTGCTCCAGATGTATGAGTATAGATGGTTGATGAGCTATTGCCTGGTAAATCGCCTTGAAATGCAACTTCACCTTTATCGTTGGTTACCGTTAAAACAATTTTTAGAGGGTAATAGGTTATTTTAGTTCCAGTTGGGTCCATCGAATGGGTTAATTCAAAAAACATGACATTGATAGATCCTTTTGAGCCTGTATTTTTTTGATATCCAGGAATATTTATAGCCCCTTTAACTCCTTCAACTGGAAACAATGTAGGTATAAATGAATTATTGGTATATTTTCCACTTGGCTTATTCTCGCCTAATAAAACTTTTTTAGCCATTTTTTCGCCTAATGATTTTTTTTCGTATTCTTCTTTATCTTTGGCTGCAGATTCTTTGTTGGCAACAATCTCTGCCAATGCGGCTTCTGTTTTTGCGGCATAGTCAAACTCTACAAAAACTTCAAATTTTTTCTCTTTCGAAATAATGTCGAGCGGCAACATTTCCATTTCATAATCAATTTTAGTTCTGTCGGTTTTTTGTGCCCATGCTCCTGATAACGATAAACAGGCAATTGCTAGAATAAAGATTTTTTTCATTTTTAATAATTTATTTGTGCAAAAATAAACACTTGATATTGAAATTAAAAATGATGATTGTTATTTTTTATTAAACCCTAACTCTGTAATAATGTTGATGAAAGCGGCTTTTTTCATGGTTTAATGCTTCTCTTAATATGGAAATTTGGAATATTTAAAAAAAACACTTGATAAATAAGTTAATTAATATTTATTTTGCACTCCTTAAAAATATAGAATGATAATAGTAAACGTTAAAGAAAACGAATCATTAGACAAAGCGATTAAGAAGTTCAAAAAGAAATTCGAAAAAACAGGCGTAGTAAGAGAATTAAGAGAACGCCAAGCGTTTACTAAGCCAAGTATAAAACGCAGAATGCAGGTAATTAAAGCTACCTATAAGCAAACCATGCAACACGAAGAAACTAATTAAATAAGTTTCAATTAAAAGATATATCTTGCCCATACTAATCTAGTATGGGCATTTTTTTTATAGACCAATTTATAGAATACCTTCAATTTCAAAGAAAGTTTAGTCCTAATACCTTGATTGCCTACAAGAAGGATCTAAATGAATTTGTAGATTTTTCACGCCATCAATTCGAAATTGAAAAACCAGAGGAGATAAAAAATGATATGATTCGGTCATGGGTGAGCAGTTTGATAGGCCTCGGCTTGGAAGCGGTAACGGTTAAAAGAAAAATATCATCCCTGCGTTCGTTTTTCCGATACCTTCAAAAAGAAAAAATATTGGAGCTTAGCCCAATTCGGAATATGCCAAAACTTAAATTGGCAAAAAAACTACCTACAATAATCGGTTTAGATGACATGAATTCTATATGTGACGCCCTACCTCAAAATCCAAGTTATACAGAAGCGCTCGACTATATAATTATTTGCATACTTTATGGTACCGGAATACGCCGTGCCGAATTAATTAGTTTAACCGAAACAAATGTAGACTTGGCTCAACGGCAAATTAAAGTTTTAGGAAAAAGAAACAAGGAGCGTATTGTGCCAATAACCTTAGAATTGGCAGAGCAAATTCATAATTTTATCGAAATAAAAATAAAAGAGGGCATTATTTCTGAGCCTTTACTCGTTACAAAAAAAGAAGATAAATTGTATCCTGGGTATATATATAATGTTGTAAAAAAAACTTTAACTTTGCAAAAGGTTAATGGGAAAAGAAGTCCGCATACGTTAAGACATACCTATGCTACTCGCCTTCTTCAAAACGGTGCAGAATTATTAAGTGTAAAAGAATTGTTGGGACATTCAAGTTTAGCATCAACACAAGTATATACTCATGTCAATATTGAGGATCTAAAAAAGGTATATAAAAAAAGTCACCCGAAACGATAAATAGTATGAATATAAAAATCCAATCCATCCATTTTACTGCTGATAAAAAACTAATTGAATTTATCACCCAAAAAATAGAAAAACTAGAACACTTCTATGATCAAATAATTGATGCCAATATTTACTTAAAATTAAATAATCACCGAACCAAAGATAATAAGCATGTGGAAGTGAAATTAAATATAATGAATAATACACTCTTCAAAGAAGCAGAATCAAACTCATTTGAGGCGGCGTCGGATATGGTAGTTGATGCATTAAAAATCCAAATTACAAAGCATAAAGAGATGCTTTTAGAAAAATCTTAAAAAAAAGTGTTTAACACTTGAACTTTTAAAAATTTAGACATACTTTTGCAGTCCTTAAAAATAACGATGGAGCAATCCGTATTTATTTTTAAGGAAAAAGCCACTTTAGCTCAGCTGGTAGAGCAACTGATTTGTAATCAGTAGGTCATTGGTTCGATCCCGATAAGTGGCTCATTAGTGAGATGGATTAGGTGTGGGGTGATTCCGTTTTTTGACATATTGAAACATTTCAACGGGGAGTTATTAAAAATTATAATAACGGGGAGTTACCAGAGTGGCCAAATGGGGCAGACTGTAAATCTGCTGCGCGAGCTTCGGTGGTTCGAATCCACCACTCCCCACATTTAAAAATAATGAAATTGCGGGAGTAGCTCAGTTGGTAGAGCGACAGCCTTCCAAGCTGTAGGTCGCCGGTTCGAACCTGGTCTCCCGCTCTAAAAAACCAAGCCGTTGTAGCTCAGGGGTAGAGCACTTCCTTGGTAAGGAAGAGGTCGAGAGTTCAATTCTCTTCAACGGCTCTAATACGCTAAAGTATACAATAGAATACGATTTGTTTCGATACGATTTAAACACATAGACGTAAAACAAAATTTAAAAACAATAATTAAACAAATACCAAAATGGCAAAAGAAAAATTCGACCGGTCCAAACCGCACGTAAACATCGGTACAATTGGTCACGTTGACCACGGTAAAACTACCTTGACCGCCGCAATTACAAAGGTACTTGCAGAAAAAGGTTTATCTGAAATGAGATCCTTTGAGTCAATTGACTCTGCTCCGGAAGAAAAAGAACGTGGTATTACAATTAATACAGCTCACGTTGAATATTCTACCGCTAATCGTCATTATGCACACGTTGACTGTCCGGGTCACGCTGACTATGTAAAAAACATGGTAACAGGTGCTGCTCAGATGGATGGTGCTATCATTGTTGTGGCTGCTACTGACGGTCCAATGCCTCAAACAAAAGAACATATCCTTCTAGCTCGCCAGGTTGGTGTGCCTCGTTTGGTTGTTTTTATGAATAAGGTTGACATGGTAGATGATGATGAAATTTTAGAAATTGTTGAAATGGAAATTCGTGACTTATTGAAATTCTACGAATTTGATGCTGACAATACTCCAATCATTCAAGGCTCAGCTTTAGGTGGCTTAAATGCAGAACCTAAATGGGTTGATAGAATAATGGATCTTATGGAAGCAGTGGATTCATGGATTCCAATTCCTCCACGTTTGGTTGACAAACCATTCCTTATGCCTGTAGAAGATGTGTTCTCGATCACTGGTCGTGGAACTGTTGCTACTGGACGTATCGAAAGAGGAGTAATAAACGTAGGTGATCCAGTAGAAATTATTGGAATGGGCGCCGAAAATTTAACATCAACCTGTACAGGTGTTGAGATGTTCCGTAAATTATTAGATAGAGGAGAAGCTGGAGATAATGCAGGATTATTACTTCGTGGTATTGATAAAACAATGATCAGAAGAGGTATGGTAATTTGTGCACCAAAATCAGTAACACCACATAAAAAATGTAAGGCTGAAGTTTACGTACTTTCAAAAGAAGAAGGTGGACGTCATACTCCATTTTTTAACAAATATCGTCCACAATTCTATTTCCGTACAACAGATGTTACAGGTGAAATCACCTTACCTCAAGGAACAGAAATGGTAATGCCGGGCGATAACTTAACAATCACCGTAGATCTTTTAAGTCCTATTGCGATGGAAAAAGGTTTGAAGTTTGCTATCCGTGAAGGTGGAAGAACTGTAGGTGC
>CANMPY010000074.1 GCA_947499775.1 Bacteroidota bacterium
CCTAGATTTAATGATAAACAACCTTATTTTTCCAAGTATACTATAAATAATGGTTGGACTGGAGTATTAACTATAGAAGGTAAAGAGTTAAAAGATGTTGGTGGTGGTAAAACTAATCCAGGATTAGATGATAATAATAATATTACTAAAATAATTTCTGGTGTTAAAGGCGAAGTCATAGATAAAGAAAAAACATTTATTCCAAATGCTGTTGCTGTATTAACCGGGAAAATAAGAAGTCGTGTAGAAACAGAAGGTTCATCTTGCACATCTTTAGAAAAATCTTATAATATTAAAATAATACCAAAATATTTTAAAAAACCTGCCGTCTTTTTAGATAGAGATGGAACTATAAATTATGATTACGGATATGTTCACAAATTAAGAAATTTTAAAATTATCCCAAAAACATTATTTTATTAATTGGTGATGGGATGGGGCTATCGCAAATAAGCGCAGGGATGGTTTACCAAGGAGGCGACTTACAATTGGCTCGATTTAAATCAATAGGCTTTATTAAGACGCAAAGTTCTGATAATTTTATTACGGATAGTGGGGCAGGAGCAACCGCTTTTTCTATTGGCGAAAAAACCTATAATGGAGCGATAGGTGTTGATAGTTTAAAAAAAAGTAAACCTACACTTTTAGAAATGACGGAAGAGCAGGGCCGTGCAACCGGCTTAGTGGCCACATGTGCTATGACGCATGCCACACCTGCGGCCTTTATCGCACATCAACCTAAGCGATCTTTAGAAGAAGCCATAGCATGCGATTATCTAAAAACAGACATTGATGTGGTGATAGGAGGGGGTATGCATTATTTTAGTAAACGCAGCGATGGTTTAAATTTGGTGGACTCTTTAAGGCGTAAAGGCTATGAAGTGGTAGATAGCAGCGTGGATTTTACCAAACTTAATGCTTCTAAATTTTATGCCTTTAGCAACATGTATCATCCACCTACAATGAAAGATGGGCGAGGTGATTTTTTAAAAAAGGCTTCGAACAAAGCGATAGATGTATTGAGTAAAAATAAAAAAGGATTTTTTTTAATGATAGAGGGATCTCAAATTGATTGGGGTGGGCATGCCAACGATGCGGATTATATAGCACGTGAAATGGTAGATTTTGACCAAACGATAGGATCGGTTCTTGATTGGGCTATAAACGACAAAAATACGCTTGTAATCGTTACCGCTGATCACGAAACGGGTGGATTGGCATTGAGTGGGGGCTCAATAAAAAATAAATCGTTTACAGGGGCATTTACATCCAAAGAGCATACGGGTGTTTTAGTTCCTGTATTTGCTTATGGGCCTGGAGCAGAATCTTTCACAGGGATTTATGAAAATACTGAAATATTTACGAAGTTGGCCGAATTGATGTTTGTTAAATAAACGATAATGGTTTAAAAATTTGAGGGCATAAAAAAAAAGCATTCATTTCTGAATGCTTTTTTTTAGTTATTATTTGTAAATAAATTATGCTTTTGGTGCGATAGACACAAATGATCGGTTATCTTTCTTTTTCTTAAATACAACTGTACCGTCAACTAATGCAAATAAGGTGTGGTCTTTTCCAATCCCAACGTTATCGCTAGGGTGATGCTTAGTGCCTCGTTGTCTTACAATAATGTTTCCAGCTATGGCAGCTTGTCCACCAAATAATTTTACACCTAATCGCTTACTGTGCGACTCTCTTCCGTTTTTTACCGAACCTGCGCCTTTCTTATGTGCCATGGATTATGCTTTTATTGATTCTATTTGAATTCGAGTTAAATATTGTCTATGACCACGTTTTAGTCGGTAGCCTTTTCTTCTTTTCTTTTTAAAAACAATCACTTTATCGCCTTTAAGGTGGGATAAAACTTTTGCCTTTACGCTTGCTCCACTTACGGTTGGAGCTCCAATGCTAATTTTTCCGTCGTTATCAATAAACAAAACAGAATTAAACTCCACTGAACTACCTTCATCATTTGCCAGGCGATGAACATAAAGGTTCTGGTTTTCAGTAACCTTGAATTGTTGGCCGGCTATATTAACTATTGCGTACATATCTCTTAAGGGGTGCAAAAATAACTATTTAATTTACAATTTCAAATGGGCTATCGAAAAAATATATAGATAAAGAATTTTGCTTAACAAAAAATGTGGTTTTGTAAATAGTACCTTTTTTTTGTACTCTGCATTTGGTGCCCAGTAGCAGATTCGAACTGCCACAGCCTAAGCCACCACCCCCTCAAGATGGCATGTCTACCAATTTCATCAACTGGGCATTTTTGCTGTGCAAAGATATTATTTTTGAATGTAAGGACAGTTGCCTTTAGCTGAAAATTTAGTAAAAAATGGATTTTTTAATATTTTCATTCAACCGTATAGCTTAAAAATCGGTTTATTGCGCCGCACTTTTGCCGTATTCTAATAAAAAAGCCTTTAAAAATGGATTAAGATTTCCATCTAATACGCCAGCTGCATCACTGCTTTCAAAACTTGTTCGCACATCCTTTACTAATTTATAAGGATGCAATACATAGTTTCGGATTTGAGACCCCCATTCTATTTTCATTTTGCCTGCTTCAACTTTATCCCGTTCTTCGTTTCGCTTTCGAATTTCGAGTTCGTATAGTTGTGATTTAAGCATTTTCATGGCCTTTTCCTTATTGCCTAATTGCGATCGGTCTTGTTGGCATTCAATAATAATACCTGTAGGTAAATGGCGTAACCTTACGGCCGTTTCTACTTTGTTAACATTTTGACCGCCTGCGCCACTGCTTCTGTAAGTTTGCCACTCAATTTCGGAAGGTTTTACGTCTATTTCTATGGTATCGTCAACTACAGGATAACAATAAACAGATGCAAAGGATGTATGCCGCTTGGCATTGCTATCGAATGGCGAAATTCGAACCAGGCGATGTACGCCGCTTTCTCCCTTTAAATATCCAAAAGCAAATTGTCCTTTAATTTCTATTGAGCAACTTTTAATGCCTGCTACATCCCCACTTTGTTCATCTACTATCGATGCGCTGAATCCGTTTTTTTCGGCCCACATGATATACATTCTTACTATCATACTGGCCCAATCACAACTTTCGGTTCCGCCAGCGCCAGCATTTACCTGTATTATGGCATCAAACTGATCCTCTTCGCCACTCATCATGTTTTTAAACTCTAGATCGTCTATTAGTTCTAGAACGGCAGCGTAATGTTGGTTTAATTCATCTTCTGATACTTCCCCAATTTCATTAAATTCTATTAATACCTCAAGGTCGGCTAAACCGTTTTCGATTTTAGTAAAGGCATCGACCCAAATTTTTTTGGAACGAATATTTTTTAAGAAAAGTTCAGCTTTTTTAGAATTGTCCCAAAAATTTGGGGCTTGAGTTTGTTGTTCTTCGTCTTGTATGAGTATTACCTTCTGTGCAATGTCAAAGATACCTCCCCAGGGCCTTAGTTCTGCCCTTTAATTCCAGAAAATTTACAGTGGTCATCCTATTTAAGACTTAATAATAAGGTTTTCATTTCTTTAATCTCCTCTTTGCTTTTTTCGCGCTCCGAACGTTGTACTAAGGTTAGTAAATATTCAAGATCGGTAATAGCACCCTCTTCTTCTTCCCCATCTTCGTCTTCATCAGCTGAAAATCCAATAGTAAAGCTTCCTTTTTCGTCAATATGCTCATAGGCCAAACGCAATATTTTTATTACGGCAGGATCACCTTCTTCTTGAGCCATTTCGCGCAAAGCTTTAAGGTGTTTTGATACCCATTCGGCATCAAATTCTTTGGCAGATTTTGCTAAAATTTTATCGGCAAGTTCTATGGCTTTTGGATTGTGCATTGTTGTAATTTTGAACTGCGAAAATAAGATATTTTTTTGACTTGAAAATTTGAAAGTTTGAAAATTTAGAATTGCAGTTTTATACTTAATCCTTTTTATTGCGATTGGTATAAAACAAAATGTAAAATACGGAATAGTTATAAAGATAAATTGTATGCAGGCAGAATTATTAACCATTGGCGATGAACTACTTATTGGTCAAATTATAAACACCAATTCTGTTTGGATGGCTCAGAAACTCAATTCAATTGGTGTAGCTGTAAAACAAATAACGACCGTTAGCGATCAGAAAGAAAGCATTATTGAGGCCATAGATGAAGCATTAAAGCGCGTAGATATTCTATTAATTACAGGAGGTTTAGGGCCAACCAAAGACGATATAACAAAACTTGCGCTCTGCCAATACTTTAATGTAGGATTAAAAAAAGAGGAGAAGGTTATTGCCTTTATTAAGACTAATTTTTTGAAACGCGGCATTGCATTTCTTCCCGTTCATGAAGGACAAGCATTAATTCTTGACAATTCTGATATACTATTTAATCATAATGGAACTGCTCCCGGGATGTGGATTAATCATAATGGGAAAATAATAGTATGCATGCCTGGAGTGCCATTCGAAATGAAAGGTATAATGGTAAATGAGGTATTACCTCGCATTTCGAAACAGTTTAAGCTTCCATTTATTATTCATAATACAATAGTCGTGTTTGGAATGCCAGAATCGGATGTAGCAGATAACATTGCCCTAGTAGAAGATAATTTACCTGAGCATATTAAATTAGCCTATTTGCCAAATTTTGGAATGGTTAGGGTACGATTATCTGGAACAGGAGCTAACGAATTAAAGCTTAGAAATGAAATAGATTCCTATTCATCAGAAATAGTGCGTCTATTGCCATCCAAACATATTGGAGCAACCAATGATTTTAAGTTAGAAGAAATTATTGGTCAGTTAATGTCGGCTAAGAACCAAACTTTGGCAATTGCAGAAAGTTGTACAGGAGGATATATCTCTCATTTAATAACGAGTGTTCCTGGGTCGTCAGCCTATTTTATTGGGTCTTTAATTGCTTATAGCTATCAAGTAAAAACCGATATGCTAGGCGTAAGTCAGCAAACTTTATTAGCGTATGGAGCTGTAAGTGAGGAATGTGTAAAAGAAATGGTTTTAGGCATCAAGAATAAGGTTAATTCAGATTTTGCAATAAGCACAACAGGTATAGCAGGCCCAGGGGGGGCTACAAATGACAAGCCAATTGGAACCGTTTGGATTGCAGTTGCAGGACCGCATGGTATCGAGACCAGAAAAATAATGGGTAATGGCGAACGCATTAATGTTATTGAGCGTACCGCAATGGTGGCCTTAGATATGCTAAGACATATGATTTTGAAAAATTGAGAAGACCGTATTGGCTATTCGGTATCTAAATCCAATTTTTTTTCCATCGGTCCACGTTTGTGAATGATTAAGCCATTTAAAAAGTTTCGTAGAATTTGATCACCACAGGGCTTAAAGTTAGGATGATCATCCTTGCGAAATAAGGCGGTTAGCTCACTTTCAGTAATTCGGAAATTTACAAGTTTACAAATTTCAACTATTTCTGAATTCCTTAAATGTAATGCTACCCTTAACTTTTTTAAAATATCATTATTGCTCATCGTGTTCGTTTATTGGTGTATTTGTTAATACTTAACTCAGCCATGCTCGCTACAAAGGTAAATATATTTGAAGGCAAGCGAATAAAAGTATAAAATTTAGTGTAGAAACCTGAAAATAATACATTGAATCGTTGTTTCTTGAATCCTATTTTAGTTTAATATCAGCATAGAAATCTAATAAATTTTGTATGACTGCTTGGTTCGCATATTTTGACCTTATTAATTCAACTCCATTTTGCCTTACCGAATTGAAGATTTCAGAATTGGATGATATTGCCATAAAATAGTTAACAAATTCCTCAGGTTTATCGGCTATTAATAAGTGCTTTCCATTTATATAATCAATACCTTGAGCACCTACTGATGTAGATATTACCAGCTTTGACGCTGCCATGGCTTCAAGTATTTTTAAACGTATGCCACTACCTGATAATAGGGGCACAACGGTGATGGCTTTGTCTTTTACAAAGTCGTAAGCATCATCTACTTCACCCGCCATTATTACATTTTCTATTTGCATTTTGCGTAAAAAGTCAGGCATGTTTTTACCTGCTATAAATAATTTGAAACGTTTATCAATCGCTAAAATTAATGGCCAAACTTCCTTTATAAACCATAGAACAGCTTCTACATTAGGCATCCATTCTAATGAACCTAAGTGGAATACATGAAATGGGTTTGCATTGATTGACGGTTGCCAATAGGCTGTATCAATACCAGCTGGAGATACAAAAATGGGTTTGGTACATCCTAAATTTTTAAAAAGAATTCCGTCATCTATAGTCACAGGGACTAAGGCATCAAATTTATTAAGTATTTCTTTTTCGAATGCTTTTAGCCGTTTTGCCAATAAGGTTAAATACCATTGTTTTAATGATTTTTTTTCATTTGTAGCCAAACGCTGCCATATTTGATATTCAACGTTGTGCTGCCTTAGTATAATAGGCGCTTTGCTGTTTTGGCGCACTACATCGCAATACATCGCTACAAATGTCCCTTCTACTTGAATGATATCGAAGGAATCGGCTAAGAGTATATTTTTTAATAATTTTTTAAATTTTTCGGAATAAAATCGGGATGCATTATACGATTTAGTTGTAAAGAGATTTAAAAAAGCAGAAATAGGGTTAAGGTTTGTATTAATATCAAACAAATGAACTTTTGCATATTTTGAAAGTTCATTTAAGGCGGCTTTTTTATCAATCCTGTGTTTAGTGCCATTTAAAGTAATGAGCGTAACCTCATGACCTGCTTCCGAAAATCCACGTGTATAATTATAGATACCAATGGTTCCTCCTTCATTTAAAGGAAAAGGAACGCGATGAGATACCTGTAATATTTTCAAGAGTAATTTATTTAGTACGTTTTATGAAGTGTATCATTTTTTTCCAATCTATACCTTTTTCAAAAAGTTTTGCATCAGAATTAGCTTTAACGGTTAATATTATGGCGAAAGGTAAAAGTATAAGTGTGCTCATCCATACTGAAATATAGGCTGGTAAAATTTCGCCTTTTGCTATTTTTTCGCCAATGAGATTTATTGAAAAATAAAAAATAAAAAGCACCACCGATACAACCATTGGCCAACCAAATCCACCACGCCTTATGATGGCACCCATTGGTGCACCTATGAAAAATAACAGAATACACGATATGGCCAAAGTATATTTCTTGTGCCATTCTACTTCATATTTTAATTGATTTTCACGTTGATTCAAAACATCACGATGACTGGTTTCGATAATACTGGCAATATTACGGGCGTATTGACGTGCACTTTCCAATATTTCAGGGGTGTAATTTTGTTTTTTAATCGGTTGAGGAAGCTCTATTTTATTTGCTTTTTCAGATTTGTTAGGCGTAGCGATGATGCTGTCATTTTTTTCGATTCGAACACCAGAAGTTTGAATTTCTTCGGCTTGATAGCTTTCATTTATTGAATTTTTTAATAGCCTAAAACTGCCTAACGACTCATAATATTTTTTGTTAAGTAAACTTGTATCAAATCGGTAATGCTTTGATGTGTCGAGCCCGAAATGAAAGTAAGGCAATAAAAACTGATAGGTAAGTTTTTGACGTTCAAGGATTATTTTTTTTAATGAATCAATTTTAGCGTTGAGTTCATTAACGTTCATCATTCTATAATCCTCTTTAAACAAGTCTTTTTGAGTGCGCTTAAACGATAAATCGGAAAGATCAATAGCAATGATTTGAGATTTAAATTTCATGACATTGTGTTGAAATGATTTGTAATAAGTAGGATTGTCAATCATTTCTTGGTATCTAACTCCATTTTCTAAGGATAGGACTAAGGTTTTTTCGTCGGGAGTCATTTCCATTCGTCCGCTTTTAGCCAGAAGAATGGTATTATTTCCTCTACCCGATCCTCTAACATATATTAAAATGTCTTCAATAGACTTTCCGTC
>CANMPY010000075.1 GCA_947499775.1 Bacteroidota bacterium
ATAACAGTATCCACACAAACGGTTGTAGGTTGAGCAGTAACATTTTTTCCTGCGGTAATAATAACTTGCGATTTTAACATGGCTGAGTCGCCAAGTTTTAACTCAAATTGATCATTCTTTTTCAACAAATACGTTCCTTTCATTTTAGCTGAAATGATACCGGTTTGTATGTTTTTGATTTTTATAAATGAAGTGGTATAAAGTGTCCAAGTTTCATCGGTTAGGGTAGGTAAGTAAATACCAGGGCCTTTTATTTTAGATGGAACTTTCTTTATTCGGAACGATCCCGTCATTTTTTCGGGTGTAGCAGGCGTAATGGTTTTGCCTGCATATGTAAAGGTTGAGTCTTTTGGGACAATTACTAAGGTGTCGGCTGGAATAGTAAATGACATTTGTGGGTAGAAATTTACTTTATAACAGAACCTGCCGCCTTTGCATAATACTGTTTTGGTGGCGGCGCCTGAATAAAACTGGCCATTGTTGTAATATTTATATAATTGTTCCCATGGTGTATACCAATGTACTGGCAGCGAATCCATGCTAAAATTACAATTTAAGCCTACGTTTTTATTCTTTTTGGTATCGGTAGTACACTTTGGGGCGTAATTATCGCCAAATTCCCACAAACGCAATACATGGTCTTTATGACGCTGTGTCATTGGCGGAAAAGAAGAAGGAATAGCAGTTTGATTTCCAGGCCAAACGAAAGCGTATTCTTTCTTTTTCATAATAACCAATGTATCTTTTCCTGATATTATAGGATTGATTACGCGTTTTTTAACAGGTTTGCCTTTTACGAAATGTATAATACTATCGATGGCATTTACGGATTGCGAAAACGATTCGAAAGTGTCTTTTTCCAAATAAAATCGAGTTGTTACGCTAGCTTTACCTTTATAATTACCGTAAGGCTGAATTGTATCTAATTTTATTGGTTTTTCCCAATAGCCTACTTTTCTAAAGCTAAGTAAAGTATAATACCGAATTACTGCAGAGCTATCTTCAAAAACCGGATAATCATCGGTATGGTAGAAGGTAGAAACGTTTGTAAAATGTACCGAATCTCTGATAATACATTGGTATTTTTCATCTTCTTTAACACGCGTAAACGGTTTTTCGATGGCTGATGTCGGACCAATTTTTGTAATGGTATCTAAAATGGTCAATTTACATGGGCCAGAAGTTAAGCGCAAGGAAGTCATCCAAGGGCCTAATCCATAGCTATGGCCTGCTCTTACTAATGTTTTATCGTCAAAGTTGGCTGGTCCACTTGGAGGATCTCCAAAATTCCATAAGAATGCACTCACGCCTTGTACAGGTTGCAAGGTTCCTGCATCAACTGCAGTAAACTCAACCAACGGGCTGCTTGAGCATGCCGAATCGTCTTCGGCAATAATTTTAACATTTAAAACAGAGATAGTTACTGCTGCTTTATACGTAAATGTTTCGGAGCAACCGTATTTAGTAGTAACTGTAAGTTTACCCGTTAATACATATCTACCACTGGTTCGGCCAGTAAGATCGTAACGGTGCTTAATAATTTTATTATTGTTTATACCTGTATACCATTGTGTATTCGTAACAGAGTCTCCAATAATAATATTATTAGCTCCACCTGGATCGCCAAAATCCCATTTGAAGAAGGCAATATCTTTTAATTTGGTAAACGTATCGGTTGTGTTTTTAATGGTAACAGTTGCTTTAACACATGAATCGGGCTTATCGGATGTAAATGAAACGCCAAGTTTAGGGAATACCCTTATAAATTTAGAAAATACAGTTTTTGTAATACAGCCGTTGTAATCTTCTGCTTCAATGGTCATATCAAAGAAACCGCCATTGGGGTCAATTACCGTATGGCAAATAGTATCGCCACCTTTAGGGTCATTTATAGTGTAGAGCGCACCATCGCTAAATAAATATTTAAGGGTTAGAATTTTGCTTGGCTTGCCGTCTCCTATTGGTGGAGGAGGGTTATTGGCAGCTTTGGTGCTGTCGATAAAACAAAATTTATTTCCCAAAAAACATTGGCTTGATGGAAAGAGTGCAATGGTTTTTACCTTAGGACTTTCCTTAATTACTATCATTACCGTATCGGTACAAGGACCAGATCCTCCAGAACCTTTAAAGGTTACAATATAAACACCAGCCTTAGCGTAGGCGTGGGCCGGATCACGAACTGCATTTGCAGTTCCGGGTCCTACAGTTTTACCATCACCAAAATCCCACTCGAAGGTGGTTCTTCCAGGCGAATTGGCTTCAAACTGGATTAGCGAATTTTCGCAATTGGAACTCTTGGCGCGGTTCCATCTTGGATCACAAGGTTGGGCAAAACCAATTTTTGCAAGTGTGAATAATACCAAAAGCAAAAGTGCTTTTCGTAAGGTGGAGAGGGTGGAGTGTGTTCTCATAATTTTAATTTTGTTTTTGAAGGGGCTACCTTTTGAAACAGCCCGCTATTTTACGATATTATTTTTAATTAGCAATAATTATTTAGTATAAAGTTAATCTACTTCTGTCTTTTTTCTTAAATCCGGAGTTCAATTCATAATAGTAGGTGTAAATATATACGCCAGGTTTACATATTTCGCCTGTCAGACTATTTGTTCCATCCCAAAATTTATTTTTATCGTTTGATTCAAATACTTTTTTGCCTTGCTCATCAAAAATTTGAAGGTTAAACGATTTCTCATTTTCAACAACGATGTAAAAATTATCGTTTATTCCATCGCCATCGGGTGTGAAAACATTTGCAGGTTCTGGAAATACTACATTATTATAGGGTTGTGCTGTGTTTTCTTGAGTCGCAGGTTTCTTGTTTTTTACCTCCGAATATTTTTCAGTAGGAAGGGTTTCTGCAGTTAACTTAATTATTTCTTGATGGTTGGTTGGTAGATTTACCAATCCTTGGCCCAATACCGTTGATTGAACAGCAGCCGTTTTATTTTGTATCAGCCTAAGTGCAGTGTCTTTCGCTGGTTTTTTAGAAATGGAATTGAAATTTTTTGGTTGATCATTAGAAGCTTCAAAAAAAGTATCTAATGAAATAGTTTCTTTTGGTGAAAATGAGCCATTTTTCGAAACAATGGTTTTAGGGACTATAACCTTCTCGGGCAAAAGCTGATAAATTCCGAAGCCAATGGCACTTGATATAATAAGTCCAGCAACTGATTTAAGAAGGATGAGTTTTAGACTAGCTATTTTTGTTGCTACTATGGCCTGAGATCCTAGAGATGACCCAATTGTTTCCCAAACGCCGGTTGGTACAGGCATCTGCGAATTTTCAAGCGATTGTTTTAGCATCGCATCAAAATGGGTTGTGTTTTGGGTGTTGTCCATTTTATTTAGTGGTAATCCTTTGTAATCATTTTTTGTAACATTTGCCTTCCCTTGTGTAATTGTGTTTTTGATGTATTTTCTGAAATGCCAAGCAGGTTGGCAATTTCCTTGTGGCTATAACCTTCAATAATAAAGAGGTTAATCACGGTGCGATAGCCGGTAGGGAGTTTCTGAATTTGGGCCATTATTTTTTTGGAGTCCAGGTTATGAAACTGAAAGGAATCGGAAGCTAAATTATGAACTTCTTCAACCTTTACCATATCGGGTTTTCGCATTTCTTTTCGAATATACTCTAAGGAATGATTGATAAAAATCCGTTTTAACCAACCCTCAAATGATCCTTCAAATTTAAATTCACTAAGCTTTGTAAAAGCTTTAATAAATCCATCCTGAAGGAGGTCTTTGGCTTGATCGGGATTTTTGGCATACCTATAACATATAGCATACATTGTGGGGGCAAATATATCAAATAACGATTTTTGTGACTTTGGATCTTTTGCTATACACCCCGCAATCAGGTTCTTGTTCCTTACTTCGGTTGGCGACATAGCATAATATTCAAATTCTTCAAGTCACTCAATATGGATGTTATTTAATAGAAAGGAGTTGCCTGAGAAATATTTTTATTCTGATAATTTTTTAACACCATAATTTTTTGAGTAGTATTCGCTTAACATTTCGGCATAATACCCGGTGCTTTCAATGGCTTCAATTACTTCGGCCTCGGTTAAACTATCGGCTATACTCTTATATTTTATAGCTAAAACATTGTCTTTTCTATTAATAATGAGGGAGGCTTTATAGAGGTGAAAATTCATATGTAGCAATTCTTCGTAGAACTGCAATAGTTTTGAGGAATCGGGAAGTTCAGTAATTGGCGCAATTACTTGAAAGGTCTCAATAGCATTTTCGGTGCCGGTATAATTCCAATCCGAATTTTGGTTTGGTTTCCAAACATCAATAAAAATGCCAATAGTGCCTCTGAATATTTGCCATTGCCCCTGTTCTTCGCCACGTGTTTCATCTGGGTTGAGTCCCATTTTAACCATCGCGGCATCAATAAGTGTTGTATAGTTCTGTAGCATAAAAAAGAGAGCAAAAATAACGTGTTTTTCAATTTAGTTTTCCGAAGATTTTAAAATGAAAATTTGGTATGAGGTGGTCGTTAAAAACAAGCTTACTTTTTTTGAAGTAATTGTCGGTAATATGCAGTGCCATCAAAAATTTCTAAAACATAAGTTGCCGGCTTTATATTCATTAGATGAAGTATATTCCTTTCGGCATTAAAATTTTGACTTATCATTTGTTGTCCAACCATATCATACAGTCTAACGAGTGAGGGTTTTGCTAAATTAAGAATCAAAAAATCAGTAAATGGATTGGGGTAAGCAATATGAGGTGTGGTAGTTAAAGATTGCAGTGTTGCTGACGTATTATTTATACAAAAGGAGTCGCTTGTCCATTCTTGGTTTTGTATTCCATTTGCTTTCCATCTAAAGCATACCATTTCATTGGTGAGCACAATATTTTCTTTAATAATTTCAGATTGAAATAAAAATGTATTAGAAAGGTTAGCAGTCAGCGGAACCCATTTGGTTTGTGAGGCATCAAATTTTTCGAGCACAAGATTTACAACATTAACCTGTACTTTGCTTTCTAGTTCGCAGGAATATTGATTATTTATTTTTTTGAGTGTGGGTTTTAAGTTGGCTATAAAAACATGTGAGGATCTGTTTAGCGCACGCAACGAGTCGTGAGAATATCTGTATTTGGCAGGAATATGTGTAAATGGCTTATAGCGCAGGAGGCCAATACA
The DNA here is from genome assembly GCA_947499775.1 of Bacteroidota bacterium. Classification (GTDB taxonomy): domain Bacteria; phylum Bacteroidota; class Bacteroidia; order NS11-12g; family UBA9320; genus JABWCE01. The sequence continues at coordinate 5,156 of CANMPY010000075.1, forward strand.
AGGATATGGTTTTTGGCTAGGCCACCAATTGGGAATGCTAGGGGTATAAAAACTTTTGGGAAGTGTTGAATTTTTAAAAGCCGATGTATCGGCTCCAGGGGTGTAATTAAATAAAATAGTATTGCCTGTGCCCGAAAACATATTGAAATTACCGGTATTTTCATTTCCCAAAAAGTGAGTTGAGCTACCTGCATCGGCATTCATAAAAATTCCCCACAATTCGGCTCTATTGCGGTAAAACACATTGCCTGGTCCATTAAATCCATGAGAATTGTCGACAACAATATTTCCAACTTGATTGCCTTCGAATAAATTAGCGAAGGGGTAATTGCCGTGTAAAACCAATTCGCCGGCCGAATTTGCGGGAAGAATAGCCTCGGTCCAAAATGGATTTATAGAGTAATTACCAGAAATAACATTGCCATTTGCGCCGCTCTGAAGCAATACACTATGCCTTAAATTATCGAAAATATTATTTTCAACTAAGCAATTGCTTGCGCTGTAACTAAGCTCAACACCATAGGCTTTTCCTCCCCCTCCATAATCAAAGGCATGGTGAAAATAGCAATCTGACACTTGATTGCGATAACTTTTGCTAAACGTAAGATGTGACATATTGCTTTTAAAGCTTTCAACGCCCATCACAGTACAATTGGTGGTATACGAAAAATTAAAATTATTGGTTTGACCTGTTGTTTTGTCTAGACGTTCAAGCTTAAAAAATTGAAAGTGGACGTTTTGAATTGGAATTATTTTTCGAATCCGAGGGTTTGTTAGTTGGTCATAATTTAATTTCAATTCGCTCGAGATAAACGATGTTGTTGTTTTTATTGAATCCACTTTAAATAGTTGTGCTATACTATTCATGGCCCAAGAGGATGTAGCCAATCCGCTACCATCAACCAATAATTCATAGTATGTGTTTGGCGTAAGCTCACTATCGGTAAGTATAGATTTGGAATGGATTTTTAAAGTTCCTTTTACAGAAATAAACGAACTGGATTGGGAGGCCGAAATTTCGAAAAGGTTTCCGGTGCCCGAATTGTCGAAAATCAGCTTTGTTTTGGTGGCTCCCTCTCCAGCAAGGGTTATATTTGATTTTAAATAAATAGTTTTACTAAACTTATAGGATCCGGCTGGAAAAAATAGAAGCAGTTGGGTGTCAGATTGGTGTGAGTTGATACGGTTTTGAAGTAGAGTTGAATTGTCAATAATCCCGTTATTGGCGAACCCAATATCTGTGACATTTACTTTTTTTACAGGGGTATTCATGGCTGTGCTCCCAGAATTTTGCCAATCAAATTTAATGCTATCCGGAATTTGAGACATTCCGAATATACTGGAAAACAGAACTAAAATGAGAATATAATATTTCAAATTCGGTTTAATTAAGCGATACGAATTTAGTAAAAAAATACTGAATAGTTAATTTCCTATTAGAAAAAGTGCGGGTTCCTTGTGAGTGGCTATGTCTTTCGAATTCCATTTCTCAACTGTTTTGCATAAAATAGTTTCTGTAGCATTCGAAATATTAACGGCAACACAAAGCTTTGTTTTCGGTTTTAATAGGGTTAATAAAAGGTCAAATAGCTTTTCATTTCGATATGGCGTTTCCATAAATAATTGGGTTTGACCTGTACTTAAAAGCATGTGTTCAATTGATTTTATTTTATTTTTTCGCTCAGCATGCTCAACAGGTAAATAGCCATGAAACGCAAAGTGTTGTCCATTGAATCCCGAGGCCATTAAAGCCATATAAATACTTGAAGGCCCGCTTAGTGGTACAACCTTTATTTGATTTTTGTGTGCAAAGGAAACTGCCGAACTTCCTGGGTCGGCCACGCAAGGTGTTCCAGCATCGCTTAGTAATCCTAAAGCTGCACCTTTTAAGCAATTTTTAAAGTAGGGCGTTAAATCAATACGATCTTTGCTATGTTCGTTCAACAAATGAAATACGAATTCGGATTGAGGAACAGGATGTTCAATGGTTTTTAAAAACGCACGCGCTGATTTTTCTGATTCTACAATAAACTCGCTAATAGTATAAATTAAGCGCAAGTGATTGGGTGCTATATCGTCTTTGTTTCCAGGGCCTAAAAAATTCGGTAGCAGGTATAAAGTTCCTTTATTCATTGGTTCAAATATAGGATTTGAATTGTGTAATATTAAATTAATAAATGACATGAACGACCGTAGCCCACACCTTAAATTAAGTAATTTAAGTTCTACCTTTGCGGTGTAAAATTATGAACTTACCCGAAAGTGTTTCCGACACCAACACACAACATGCATCAGCTAATACAAACACGAGTATTAAAGTGGATTCAAACCCCCCGAAAGCTAAAAAAATGCCAACCCTTTTAACAAAACATGGTGATGAGCGTCTTGATAATTATTATTGGCTGAACGATAGAGAAAATCCAGAAGTCATTGAATATTTAAATGCAGAAAACAAGTATACTAAAGAGGTGTTGAGCCATACCGAAGGGTTTCAGAAAAATTTATTTGACGAAATGGTGGGACGCATTAAACAAACCGATGAATCGGTTCCATACAAATCAAATGGATATTGGTATTATTCGAGGTTTGAAGATAAGAAGGAATACCCAATTTATTGTAGACGGGAGCAAACCATGGAT
>CANMPY010000076.1 GCA_947499775.1 Bacteroidota bacterium
TTTTATTATTTATTATAAAAATACACCCAGCGTTAATATAGGTCCCGATATAGATATATGTGATGGCCTTTCGCCAAAAATTGATGCATCATCAGCCGCAGCCGAAGCCTATATTTGGAATACCGGTGCTACTACATCATCCATAAATGCAGCCAATCAACCGAAAACAAAATATTGGGTAAAGGCATCCAATGGATCTTGCGAGAGTTCAGATTCAATTTGGGTATATTTTTCAATTCCACCTAAAGTGAGCTTTGGTTTTGATGATTCTGTATTTTGCGATGCACCAACCCTCAATTACGACTTTAGTTTTTATGCCGATAATACAACCTTTACATGGCAAGATGGGTACAAACTACCTACCCGAAAAATTAAACTTCCAGGATTGTATTGGGTGGTAGCCGAAAATAAGTGTGGTAAGGATTCGGCAAGTGTTGACATTAAGATTGATGAATTAGGCTGCCGATTATATTTCCCGGAAATATTTTCACCAAATGGCGATAATATAAACGACTTGTGGAAACCAATGGGTCAAGTAATTGAATGGGTCGAACTCGTAATTTACAACCGTTGGGGTGAAATAATTTACAAAGGTGATCCGTCTAAAGGATGGGATGGGTCAGTGAAAGGTAAAGGAGTAATAGTTCCCGATGGTGTATATCCAATGACTATTGCTTATCGCCAATCTACCAATGGATATCCAAGGCTGTATGTGAAAAATATGCTCCTTACGGTAGTGAAATAATAGAAATACGATTTATAATAAAAATAGCCATGAATTTATTTCATGGCTATTTTTATTTTGATAAGAGATTTTGGATTAGGTATTCGTATTCTCTAAAAATTCTAAATAATCGGCTACCACAAAAGTGCTTCCTCCAATATAAATAGAATCATCAGATTTGGCTAGGTTCAATGCCCTTCTATAAGCTTCTATTACGGTTCCGCAGCATTCACCCTTCAATCCATATTGCTCACCCTCATTCATCAAATTTTCATCATTTCGACCTCGAGGTATGCTTGGAGTACAGAAAAAATAATAGGCACTCTTCGGTAGAAGCTCCCAAATAGATTTGGTCTCTTTTTCATTTACCACGCCAAAAATGATGTATTGCTTGGTGCAATTTACTTTATTAAACTCGCGCATAGCCGCTTCTAGTCCAGCATGATTGTGTGCAGTATCGCAAACAATAAAAGGCGAATTACTTTTTATTTCCCATCTACCACGTAAACCAGTTAATCCCTTGACATCTTGAAGGGCTTGGGCCACTTTAAACGGTTTTAAGGGGTATCCAAGTTTTTGTAAAACAGCAACAGATTGTAATACCAGCACCATGTTTTTTTGTTGGTAGTCGCCCAATAAATCAGTGCTAATTTCAGTGTTGTAATAATTTGTGTTCTTGTCAGCAAAATAAATTTCCGAATCCAGTTCTAAGGCTTTCGCCATAAAAACGTCTTTGGTATGTACGTCTGTTTCACCTATAACCACAGGAATATTTCGTTTTATAATCCCAGCCTTTTCACGCGCTATTTCAGCTAAGGTATTGCCAAGCATATCAGTATGATCGTAGCTTATATTGGTAATAACCGACATTACTGGGCTTATAATATTTGTGCTATCAAGTCGTCCACCTAACCCTGTTTCAATAATAGCTATATCCACCTCTTCATTGGCAAAATAATCAAAGGCCATACCAACGGTGGCTTCGAAAAAAGATGGATTTATGGATTCAATGGCATCGCGATATTTACTTACAAATTCAATCACTTTAGATTCGGAAATCATTTCCCCATTGATTCGTATTCTTTCTCTAAAATCGAGCAAATGAGGTGAAGTATATAATCCTGTTTTATAACCGTGTTTTTGGAAAATAGCCGCAAGTGCATGCGAGGTTGATCCTTTTCCATTGGTGCCTGCTACGTGTATGGTTTTGAACCGCGTTTGAGGATTGCCTAATATTTGGCATAAGGCTATCGTATTGTTTAAATTATTTTTATAGGCTGCTGCGCCAATGCGGTGATACATTGGTAGTTTTTCGTATAAATACTTTAAAACGGATTTGTAATTCAAGCCTTAAAAATAAAAGATATTTGGCCAGTAAAAGGCTATAATTTTTCTTAATAAATCGAGTTACCTCGATCTAAATGTAAATTTCACTTTTCCACAGGTCGATTCTGCTGTTGATCCTCTTGTTGGGCTATATGAATTTTCGCGAACTGCCTTAAGTGCTAAATCGATGAAATATTTTTCAGACATCGAACCTTCTAATGTTTTTGAAACTGACTTAATTTTTCCATCCTTAAACACACATAAAATTATAAACACAGATCCAGCTCCTGAGCGATTAGTCTCAATATTAAATTCTCTATCTTTCTTGAAACCTGATAAATCTAATTCACTAAATCCATTACCACCACTCGACCCACTTCCTTTTCCATCGCCATCACCATCGCCATCGCCATTTCCACTGCCACTTCCTGATTTGCCAGACCCACCCCCTTTAGAGTCGCCATCTCCGTTATTGCCATTAATGCTTCCATCATCTTCTCCTTGATTACCGGGTGTAAGTCCACTGCCTTTATTTCCACCTTTTTTTGCAAATAACCCTCTTGAATCTGGCATTTTCTTGGGTATTGGATTAGGTATGGTTTTTTTGAAAACAGGCGCAGTTATTTTGGGTGCAGTAGTTTTTATTTCTGGTTTTTTACTCACAACCTCTGGAGCATCCGAATGATCATCGGTCAAGGTTTCATCAACAACTTTTTCTTCAGGTACAGGCTGCTCTTCTTCAGGCGAAAAACCAGCTTCGGTATCTGGACCACCTAAATCAGGCTCTCCTAATGAAACTTCGAGTCCACCTAAGGCTTCCCCAGAACCATTATCGCCACCGCCGCCTCCACCTTCATTGGCAAAACTCATTAAAAAAACACATAAGAAAAGCAAGCCATGAAAGAGTATTGTGCCAATGAGTCCTTTCTGATTTTCAGATTCCATAATATGTATAACTAGGTTTTGTGATTTTTTGGTTGTGGTATACTTTAATCCTTTTTTATTTGCCTATAACTATTTCCCTCTCAATCTTTACATTTTTAAAACCTAATTGTTTTAGCATAACGCAAAATGTTTCGGCTGTAGTATGTTTAAAAAAGGATTCAACAACTATCCCATAGCCTGCGGTGGTTTTATCCATTAGTATAGCGTTTGAGTAATCGTTTAATAATTTTTGATGCATGTTTTTTGCTACTTTAGACGAACTATAATACCCCACTACAACATTAAAGGTTTCCTGCTTGAGAGAATTATACTCTGAAAATGAATCTAGTTTTGTTTTAATTGCTTTTATTTTTTGACGTTCTTTTTGATATTCCAGAACCGTTAACTGTAAGCCTTTTACTTTTCTTTCTTTTTTAATATTGGTATCAATGGTTAAGAGTGATGCCTGGTTTTCTACTTGCTTAACCCGCACCATTTGTGTTTTAGAGTTTGAATCAATTAGATAAAAAACTGAAAAAATGGAAATTGCTAAAAAGAGCAGTACCGATGCTACCCTTAGGAATTGTGGGACTAGGTGATATCTGGAAGGTGTTTGAAGATTTGGATGTATTTCAATTGATTCTTCATTTGTTTCCTCAGCTTTTATATCTTCAATTGTGGGTTGGTTCGAATTATAAAGCAGTGAATAGGAATGAAGCTGTCTTATTTTTACTGGATGAAGCCCAAAGCTTGACTCTAAAAAATTTAATCCTTGATAAGGTACAAAAATGATTTTGTTTTCAGCGTTAAGGTAAAAGGTTCCAATAGATTTGAAATCAAAGCTTTTATTTGATCTGATTTTGTCTTTCAAAAAGGATGAAAATAATTCAACATCTTCTAATGCATCTTTATAGGACTTGTTTTGTGATTGAGCCCAAAAATTTACTAATAAACCATCGTTTTGTAAAAGACTTTGATTAAAGGCAACTTTCTTGCTTGATGGGCTAATTAGGTTTCTACTTTCCTCAAATCCTGAATGCTTATAATTGGCAATAAAGCCTCCAAATTCAGGTATTATTACACAATTATGCTTAAAAAGCAATTCAGAAACAGTATCAATTAGATTTACAAATGCCATGAGAGTAGTATTGCAAAGTAATTAAAAAATATTCATAGAAATGAAGGCTATTCCGAATAATTTCATTTTATTTTTCAACTGCTTAATCCTAAGTCAACTTAGTTATAAAAACACTAGTTTGAAGGAAATTTAAAATTTATAGCTCGCTCCTGCAATTCCATTCAATCCATAGGTTGGATAGTTGAACCATCGCTGATAGGTTTGGTTTGTTAGATTGTTAAGAGTGATGAAAAATGATAGTTTTTTATTCAATTGGTAATTCGAACTGATGTTTATATCTGCTATTATGGGTAGTTTTTCGCTTTCTTCTTCCAAATACACTCTTGCATAGCGATTGCCTATAACATAGGCAGAACTTTGTAAACTTAGTTTGCTTCCAATTTTAACAAATGCAAAGGTGTTCCATTCAAAATCAGGGCGCTGAAAAGCATGGGAGACCGAAAGATTAGTGTACGAAAAATAGGTAAAGCTAGTATTGATTTTGATTTTTTCGAAACGGTTGTAATTCAAACTTGTTTTAAATTTAAATAATCCCCCATCCTCATAATCAATAATAAAATTACGTAAGCCGAACGTATCAGTCAAATATAATGGAAGGTTTGTAATAGCTTGTTGAGACAGTTCGATAAAATAATCAAAGCTAGCGTTTAATTTGCCTTTTAATCCTCCAAAAACCACATATGGGCTATAGGTATTTTTTATGTTTTGGTAACCTGCTAAATAGTTATTTTCACCATATAGGGTTTTAGTCGACCCTTTTGTAAGTTCTCCGCGCAAACCAACATAAGCTTTTGTTTTTTCAGGAACAACATAATAATCCAATTTAAATTCAGGATTTATATAGTATTTTATTGGTGCTATACCTGAATCTAAAAATATGGAGCTAAATACCCCCATTGTTAAATCAACCGATTTGTAATGCATTTTGTAAACTGGATTAAGGTCAATAAAATTTCTGCTGTATTTAAAGGTGTCAGGTCCCGACATAAAGCCCTCAAAAGCTGTATGTAAATAAAATTCGCCTTTGCCAACTTTTCCTCCAGTCTTATTGCTCGCTTTATAGCCTATTTCATTTTGATTGCGTGAGCTAAATCGATAAAAATCAATATCAAAACCAGTTTTTAATTTTTTAGCAGTTTTAGAATTATCGTAATGAATATTGGCAAACATGGTATTAAAGGCTTGCCTAACCGAGTCTTTGGTAAACGTGTCTAAATCGTAATTATAACCATAATAGTGAAAACCATAACGCGAATAACCCATTTTGGCCGACACTTGATTTCCATTCATATTTTTTGATCCATGAATAAGAATATCGTCCTCGATAAAAGATTTAGGTTCGGGCTTTGCAATTGAGGATAAATGGCGAGCAGTTAGCCCATAGCTATAGTTTTTATTTTTTCCATTATGCAATTCCAAATGAAATAGAGGGGTAGTGTAGTTTCCAAACCCTGCTTTTATGAAATTATTTGGAATTAATGGCAAAGCGGGATTGCGAAAGTCTTGAGCTATAATAGAAGTAAAGGCAGGATTAACTTTATACCTTAGATCCGGAAAAGTGTAATTTAGGCTAGGTACACTCATCTCAGGGTCTTTCATTTCGGGTGCAGATTCAACGCGGCGTGCATCGCTTAGTACCGGGCGGTATTTGGTATCAATTTCTACTTTGTCGAGGTTTTTTACCGTATCACGTTGACCAAAGCTTAACAAAGGACTACTGAAATTTGCGATAGCAAGGAGTAAATAAAAATGGAATTTCATCTAAAATATAAACGACAAAATTATTTTTTTAGCGTGACATACTTTTGCTTCATATATCCACATCAATCAAGAGTGTATACTTTTAGAGAAAACAAGGCTTGAAATCTTAAGTTTGCAGTTTAGTTAAGGAAATTTGATTTACATAAAAAAAGCAGTAAAGACTAAAAACAATCCTAATATTTTCCCATCATCATCCACATCAATGGCTTCGGCCGAAGGAATTTGAGGTAGGCCTGGCATTCGCATCATTTCGCCACATACTGGTATGATAAAACCAGCTCCCGTAGCAAATTCAAATTCACGAACTGTGAGATGGAAATTGGTTGGACGACCAATTTTTTTAGGATCATCGGTCAAGGAGTATTGGGTTTTGGCCATACAAATCGGCAATTTATCAAACCCCATTTTATATATTTTCTTAAGATCACTTATGGCCTTAGGCGTATATTCAACGCCATTAGCGCCATAAATATTTTTGGCTATTGCATTAAGTTTATTCTCTACAGTGTCATTCCAATCGTAGGTACCTTTAAATGTACTTCCATTATTGTCAATGGCTTCTACAACTTTTTGCGCTATTTCTTTCATCCCTTCTCCGCCCAACTCAAACCCAGCGCCTATGGCTATGGAAACACCTTTTGCTTCCACTAATTTTATTAAAGTATCAACTTCAGCTTTCGAGTCGGCATAAAATCTATTGATTACAACAACAGGAGGAATACCAAATGACTTTATGTTTTCCAAATGCTTTTCAAGATTGCAAAACCCTTTTACCAAAGCATCCACATTCTCATTTTTCAATTCTTTTACATCCACACCACCGTGATATTTTAAGGCGCGAACGGTAGCTACTATCATTACACATTTTGGATAAACTTTGGCATAACCGCATTTAATATTTAAAAACTTTTCGGCTCCCAAGTCAGCGCCAAAACCTGCTTCGGTTACAACATAATCGGCTAAACTTAAGCCCATTTTAGTAGCTAATATTGTATTTGTTCCCTGAGCTATATTAGCAAAAGGTCCGCCATGCAATATGGCCGGATTTCCTTCCAGTGTTTGTACGAGGTTGGGTTTAATAGCATCTTTTAATAAGGCAGCCATTGCGCCATGCGCTTTTAACTGGCGGGCGAATACGGGTTGTCCATCAAAAGTATTACCTATATATATATTGCCACATTTTTCTTTAAGGTCATTTAGGTTTTTGCTCATGCACAAAATGGCCATCACTTCAGAAGCAGCCGTAATATTGAATCCAGATTCGCGCGGCATTCCTCCGTTTTTGCCTCCTAAGGCAATAACCATTTGGCGAAGCGAACGGTCGTTCATGTCCATTACCCGTTTCCAAACCACAGTACGGGGATCAATGTTCAGATTGTTCTCTTTTTTATTTTGAATGTTATTGTCAATTAGCGCCGCTAATAAATTATTGGCTTTTTCAACAGCCGAAAAATCACCGGTAAAATGCAGATTAATGTCTTCCATTGGAATCACTTGGCTGTATCCACCTCCTGCAGCACCGCCTTTTACCCCAAACACAGGGCCTAAAGAAGGCTCACGCAATACAGCAACAGCCTTTTTCCCAATTTTATTAAGCCCTTCGGTAAGACCTATACTCATGGTGGTTTTTCCTTCACCGGCAGGAGTAGGGTTAATGGCTGTAACGAGAATTAAATTGCTATTTCCAATTTTGCTTTCATCAATTAATTCTAAATGAAGTTTTGCTTTGTATTTACCGTAATACTCCAAATCATCGGCTGGGATATTTAATTTTTCGGCTATGAGCTTAATGTGTTTTGGCTGGGTTGATTGTGCAATTTCAATATCGGATAACATAGTATTATGTGTTTTTTATGATTTGCGGCAAACTTAATATAAAAAAGGAAACTGCATAATAGGTTTAATACTTAATTATAATA